>JAGVSZ010000216.1 GCA_019137045.1 Betaproteobacteria bacterium | reverse complement strand
CCTCGACCGCGACCAGGCCTTCGCTCGCGAGCCGGGCGAGCGCCTCGCGGATCGGCGTGCGCGACACGCCGAGCTGCGCGGCGAGCGGCACCTCGCGCAGCCGCGCGCCCGCGCCGAGCCCGCCCTCGCGCAGCAGCGCGCGCAGCGTCTGATAGACGCGGTCGCTCAGCGCGAGCGGGCGGTCGAGCGGCTTGAGCTGCGGGGGCACGCGCGGTCTCGGTTGCACACCGTATACAGTGTGCCCGGAACGGGCGTCAAGCCGCGGCGCGCGTGCGCCAGGCGACCTTGGGCGCGACGCCCTTGAGCGCCCGGTAGACCTTCTCCGGGGTGAACGGCAGCTCGTAGATGCGCACGCCGGTCGCGTTGCAGATCGCGTTGGCGGTCGCGGCCGCGATGCAGATCGCCGGCGCCTCGCCGACGCCCTTCGCGCCCTGCGGGCCCTCGCCGTCCATCGTCTCGATGAAGGCGAGGTCCATCTCCGGGATCTCGGGCGCGGTGACGAGCTTGTAGTCGCGGAAGCTCGGGTTCTTCACCCGCCCGTCCTCGATCACGAGGTTCTCGGTGAGCGCGTAGCCCTGCCCCATCACCACGCCGCCCTCGATCTGGCCCTCGATGCCGAGGCGGTTGATCACGCGCCCGACGTCGTGCGCGCCGGTGACCTTCGTCATCTTCACGATGCCGGTGTCGAGGTCCACCTCGACCTCGACCACCTGCGTCGCCCAGGCGTAGGCGGCCGACACGTCACCCTTGAAGCCCTTGTCCTGGTGCACGCTCGGCGGCTCGTAGTAGTGCGTGGTCATCACCAGCTCGGCCTTGTCCGAGAAGTGCAGGCCGCGCAGGAGCTTCGCCAGCTCGACGATCGCCTCGCCGCTCGCCGCGCGCACCACGAACCCGCCTACGAGGTCGAGCTCGCCCTCGGGAACGCCGGTCTTCTTCGCCGCCGCGGCGAGGATCTTCGCCTTGGCCTTGCGCGCCGCGCCGATGGCGGAGTTGCCGGCGATGAAGGTGGTGCGGCTCGCGTGCACGCCGACGTCCCACGGCGTGATGTCGGTGTCGTTGTTCACCACCGTCACCGCGCTGAGCGGCAGCCCCAGCTCCTCGCACACGAGCTGGGCGAGCACCGTCTCCGAGCCCTGCCCGATCTCGGAGGCGCCGGTCATGAGCGTCACGTGCGCGAAGTCGTCGAGCTTGAGGATGGTGCCGCACGCCCCGCCGCCGACGTGCAGCATCGAGGCGATGCCGATGCCGCGCTTCACCCGGCCGCCCGCGCCCTGCGCCGCGCGGTACTCGGCGTGCCGCGCGAGGAAGCCGCTGCGCTCGGCCGCGCTGCGCAGGCAGTCCTTGAACCCGCAGCTCTTGAACGTCATCCCCTGCCCGGTCACCTCGCCGGGGTCCTGCGCGTTCCGCAGCCGGAAGGCGAGCGGGTCCATCCCGACCGCCTCGGCGAGCTTGTCCATGTGGCTCTCGACCGCGAAGGTGGCCTGCAGGTTGCCGTAGCCGCGGAACGAGCCCGCGTACGGGTTGTTCGTGTACGCGACGGTGGTGTGGTACTTGCAGTGCGGCACGCGGTAGAGCGACGAGAAGGTCTGCATCATGACGAACGGCGTGGTCGCGCCCCAGGAGGTGTACGCGCCGTTGTCGTGCAGCGTCTCGACCGAGCGAAAGGTGAGCGAGCCGTCCTTCCGGCACCCGGAGCGCAGCCTGAGGATCACCGGCTGGCGCGTCGGCGAGGCGAGGAATTCCTCCTCGCGCGTGTACACGAGCTTCACCGGCCGCCGCGCCGCGCGCGCGAGGTAGACCGCGATGATCTCGAACGGGTAGATGTCGAGCTTCGAGCCGAAGCCGCCGCCGATCGGCGGCTGGACGATGCGGATGCGGCCCGGGTCGATGCCGAGGATCTCGGCGAACTCGCGCTTGTGCAGGAACGGCACCTGCGTGTTCGAGTGCAGCAGCAGGTTGCCCGAGGCGTCGAACTCGGCGATTACCCCCGACACGCCCATGCAGCAGTGCGTCACGTAGTGCAGCTTGAAGCTGTCCTCGACCACGACGTCGGACTCGGCCTCCCCTTGCGCGACGTCGCCGTGCGCGTAGTCGAAGCGCATCGCGACGTTGTCGGCGTGCTTCTCGTTGATCACCGGCGCGCCCGGCGCGAGCGCGGCCTCCGGGTCGGCGATCACCGGCAGGTCCTCGTACTCGACCTCGATCAGCGCGAGCGCGGCCTGCGCGATCGCCTCGGTGTCGGCGGCGACCGCGGCGATCTCGTCGCGGACGCAGCGCACCTTGTCGCCCTTGAGCGCCGGGTGGTCCTTGTTCACGCCGATCGGGCGCTGGTCGGGCACGTCCGCGGCGGTCAGCACCACGTGCACGCCGGGCAGCGCCTTCGCCCTGGACGTGTCGATGCGCCTGATGCGCGCGTGGACGCGCGCGGAGCGCAGGATCTTGCCCCACAGCTGCCCGGACACGTCGATGTCGTGGATGTAGCGGGTCTTGCCGCTCGCCTTCTCCGGCGCGTCCATCTTCGGGACGCGCTTGCCGATCAGCGTCGCGCGCTCGATGACCGTCATGCCGCACGCTCCTTCGCGGCCGCCTCCACCGCGTCGATGATCTTCTTGTAGCCGGTGCACCGGCACAGGTTTCCTTCCAGCCCGCGCTGGATCGTGGCGCGGTCCGGCTGCCCCGCGCGCGCGAGGATGCGGCCCGCCTGCAGCACCATCCCCGGGGTGCAGAACCCGCACTGCACCGCGCCGTGCTCCGCGAACGCGCGCTGCAGGCGCTGGGCAGCGGGGTCGTTCGCCAGGCCCTCGATGGTCGTGACCTCGCGCCCGTCGCAGTCGACCGCGAACAGCAGGCATGCGTTGAGGCTCGCGCCGTCCACCAGGATGGTGCACGCCCCGCACTCGCCTTCGCCGCAGCCGTACTTCGTGCCGGTGAGCCCGAGCACGTCGCGCAGCATCGCGAGCGCGCTCATGTCCGCGCGCACGGCCGCGCGCCGCACGACGCCGTTCAGCCGGAACTCGATCTCAACCGAACGCGACATGCGCCAGCACCCTCCTCGTCATATTGCGCACCAGCTCCTGCCGGTACCAGTCCGACGCGCGCACGTCCGAGATCGGTCGCACCTCGTCGTGCGCCGCCTCCGCCGCCGCCTCGATCGCCGCCGCGTCCAGCGCACGGCCCTCGATCAGCGCCTCGGCGGCGCGGGCGCGAATCGGCGTGGGCGCCACCGCCCCGAACGCGACCCGCACGCGCTCGAGCCGGTCGCCGCGCCGCACCCCGCCGATCCCGAGCGAGATGGTCGAGATGTCGAGCGCCGGCCGCGTGCCGTGCTTGTAGAACCGCGCGACGAAGCCCGCCGGGGGCAGCGGCACGCGCACCGCGGTCATCAGCTCGTGCGGGCGGCGCTGGGTCCGGCCCGGGCCGGTGAGGAAGTCCTGCAGCGGCAGCGTGCGCGTCTCGATCCCGCCGCCGGCCTTGGCCGCCAGCTCGACGGCTGCGTCGAGCACGATGAGCGGCACCAGGGTGTCTCCCGCGGGCGAAGCGTTGCAGACGTTTCCCCCGATGGTGGCCGCGTTGCGCACCTGCTCGGACGCGAACTGGTCCGCCGCCTGCGCGAGGATCGAGAGGCGCTCGCGCACCAGCGGGCTCGCGAGGAGGGCGCTGATCGAGGTGAGCGCGCCGATCCGGACCGTGTCGCCTTCGAGCGCGATGCCGCCGAGCTCGGCGATGCGCCGGATGTTGAGCAGCAGCGATCCGAAGCGCGCCTTGCCGCTGTGCGACTGCGGCATGAGGTCGGTCCCGCCGGCGACGATCGTGGCGTCGCCGTCGCGCAGCAGCTCGAGCGCTTCCGCGAGCGCGCGCGGCGCGGCGTAGCGCTCGAGCGCGCCCGCGTCAGGCATCCCCGACCTCGAGCACCACCGCCATCGCCGTGTCGCCGGCCGCGCAGCCGGAGAAGAGACCCCAGCCGCCGCCGCGCAGCGCCAGCTCCTCGATGAGCTCGATCACCGCGCGGATGCCCATCGGCGCCTGCGGGTGGCCCCAGACGAGCGAGCAGCCGTAGTTGTTCATCTTCGTGATCTCGCAGCCGAGCTCCTTGGCGAACACGAGGTCGTTGACCGCGAACGGGTTGTGGGTCTTGATCGCGTCCATCTGCCGGACGGTGCGCCCGGCCTGCTGGAGCGCGCGGGCCGCGGCCGGGACCGGCGCCTCGGGCATGAAGGCGAGCGCCGCCCGCGCCTGGCCGAAGCCGTGCAGGCGCACCGCGATCTTCGGGTTCGACGCGAGCTCGCGCGCGCGTTCGGGCGTGGTGACGATCATCCCGGCGTGGCCGTCGGCGGGGTGGGTCTGGCCGCCGAAGGTCACCGTCCCGCCCGCGACCACCGGCTTGAGCTTGGCGAGCCCTTCGGGGGTGGACTGGTTGATACCCTCGTCGCCCGCCATCGTCGCGACGACCTTCTTGAAGTTGGCCGAGGGCACCTCGAACGGCAGCGTCATGAAGCGCTTGAGGAACGCCGCGCCGTCGGCGGTCGCCGCGCGGTACTGCGCCTCGCGCCGCAGGACCACCTCGTGCTGCTGCGCGGTCGTGAGGCCGTGCTTGGCGGCGACGTTCTCCGCGGTCTGGACCATCGAGTGGCCGCCGAGCGGATCGCAGCCGAAGTTCCCGAGCACCCAGTCCTCGTTGGCCCCGGTGCCGCCGGGCCCCTGGGGCGCGGGGTAGTAGAGGTGCGGGCCGTTGGACGTGCGGTCACAGGCCACGGCGAGCGAGGTCTGCGCCATGCCCGCCTCGATCTCCTGCGTCGCGGCGAGGATGGTGCGCACGCCGGTCGCGCACGCCTGCATGACGGTCGGGCCGCCCACGCGCGGCAGGCCGGCGAGCCCCGTGAACCAGGGCAGGCCGAAGAAGGAATGGCGCTGCGGCACCGAGAAGCCGAGCACCCCGTGGTCGAACACCTCGCCCGGGATCTTCCGCCGCTCGAGCTCGCGCCGCGCCACCCACGCCCCGAACTCGATCGCGTGCAGGTGCGCGAGGCTGCCCTGCCAGCGCGCGAACGGCGTCGACCAGTAGGCCCCGTAGGGAATCTGCGCCTTGTAGGTCATGCGGAGAGCTCCTTGTCTTGTATACAGTATCCATCGGGCCGCGGCGGATCAAGGCCCGCCGGCGCGGCGGCGTCGGCAATGTGCGCTTTCCTTGATCCATCTCAACCGCCGGCCGCGGGCGGCAGCGCCTCGTAGGCGGCGACGAGCGCGGGGTCGCGCCGGCGCAGGTCCGCGTGCGAGACGCGGCCGGTGCGGCGCATGTAGTCGTACGCGAACGCGACCGGGTGGAGGTGCAGCTTCGCGCGCACGGTCTCGTACCACTCGGTGCTGCGCACCGCGGCCGCCTGCAGCTCGTCGGAGCCCGGACGGCGCGCGCGCTCGAACCCGGCCAGCGCCGCCGGCACGTCCGCGCCGTGGCGCTCGAAGGCGCGGAAGAGCGCGATCGAGTCCTGCATCGCGAGCCGCGTCCCCGAGCCGATCGACGGGTGCCCGGTGCGCAGCGCGTCGCCGAGCAGCACCACGTTGCCGTGGTGCCAGCTGCGGTTGCGCACGATCGCGTAGCGGAACCACTGCGACCGGTTGGAAAGCAGCGGCGCCCCGCCGAGGTCGTCGGCGAACGCGCGCTCGCAGTAGCGCAGGCTCTCGGCCTCGCTCAGCGCGCCCAGCCCCGCGCGGGCGAAGGTGTCGGGATCGGTCTCCACCAGGAACGTGCTGAGCGTCGGGCTGTAGGTGTAGGCGTGGGCGATGAGCAGCCCGTCGGCGTTCTGCCGGAACACGAGCGAGAGCGCGTCGAACGCGCGCGGCGTGCCGTACCAGGCGAGCCAGTTCGGGCGCAGGTCGAGCGTGGGCGCGAAGTGCTCGCTCAGCAGGCTCCGCACCGTGCTGTTCGCCCCGTCGGCAGCGACCACCAGGTCGCAGCCGGCGAGCGCGCCCAGATCGGCGACGCGCCGCCCGAACTCGAGCGTCACGCCCGCCGCGCGGCAGTGGCGCTGCAGGATGCGCAGGAGATCGAGCCGCGCCATGCGGTAGAAGGTGTTGCGCGCGAGGATGACCTCCTCCCCGCGATGCACGATGCGCATGCGGTCGAACACCACCTGCCCCGCGGTGAGCGCCACGTGCAGGTCCGGGGCCACGTCCTTCACGAAGTTGAGCGCGACGTCGGACAGCACCACGCCCCAGCCGTAGGTCGCGTCCTCCGGATCGCGCTCGAGCACGCGCACCTCGTGCGCCGGCTCGTGCCGCTTCATGAGGGCGGCGAAGAACAGGCCCGCCGGCCCGCCGCCGACGACCGCGATCCTCACTTGCGCGCCGCCTTCTCCTGCGCGAGCTTGGCGGTGATCTCCTCGCGCAGCGTGCGCTTGAGGATCTTCCCGGCCGGGCTGAGCGGGAACTCGGAGCGCACCTCGAGCCGCTCCGGCAGCTTGAAGCTCGCGATCTTCTGCGCGCGCAGGAACGCGATCAGCTCGTCGAAGCTCAGCGTCTCGCCCGGCTTCGGGATCACGAAGGCGCAGGCCTTCTCGCCGAACACCTCGTCGGGCATCGCGACCAGGGTCGCCGTCTTGACCTTCGGGTGCGCGAAGATGTAGTTCTCGATCTCGTCGCAGCTGATCTTCTCGCCGCCGCGGTTGATGAGGTCCTTGCGCCGACCCTCGGTGTAGAGGTGGCGGCCGCGCTTGCGCACGATGTCGCCCATGCGGTAGAACCCGTCGGCGGTGAACGCCTCCCGGTTCTTCTCCGCGTTGTTGTAGTAGCCGCGGATCGTGTACGGCCCGCGCGTCAGCAGCTCGCCCGGCTCGCCGTCCGGGACTTCGTTGTCGTTGTCGTCGACGACCTTGATCTCGTCGTCGGGACAGACCGGCACGCCGGAGCTGTCGAAGATCTCCTCCGCGCTGCCGTCGGTCCGCACCATGCTGATCAGGCCCTCGGCCGTGCCGTAGATCTCCTGCGGCGTGGCGCCGAGCTCGTCGCGCACCCGCTGGCGCAGCTCGGGCGCGAGCCGCGCGCCGCCGTTCTGGATCACCTGCAGCGACGAGGTGTCGTGCCGCTTCGGGACGGGCGAGTTCAGCCAGTTCGCCACGAGCGGCACCGCGGCCG
>JAGVSZ010000205.1 GCA_019137045.1 Betaproteobacteria bacterium | reverse complement strand
GTGCATGCTCGCCCAGCTGCGCCATGGCGATGCCGCGCAGGGCGAGCGCCGGCGCGTCGTCGCGCCAGCCCACCTTGCCGAGGGCACCGAGCGCGTCGCCGACCGCGAGCGCCCGCGCCGCGGCGGCGATCATGGAATCCATGGGGCAGTGTACGACGCCGCGGTCAGGCCGGGAGGCAGCGCTGCACGCCCTCGGCCACCGCCGCGGCGATCGCCCGCTGCGTCGCCGGCGCCCGCAGCGTGGTCTCGTCGGCGCGGTTGACGATCACGCCCGCTTCGAGCAGCACCGCGGCCTGGGTGGCCGTGTGCAGCACGACCAGGTTGTCGTAGTAGTGAACGCCGTTCGCCCGGTCGGCGAACGGCTTCGACTCGCCCGCGATCGGTTCGGCGTGATACAGCGACGGGGCAAACCCGGCCGCGCGCAGCGCAGCACCAATGCTCGAGGCGCAGGCGAGGCTGCGCTCGAGCTCGGGGTTGCGGCGCGAGACGAAGAGCGAGAAACCGGCGAACCGATCGCTGAACCTGCGCCGCCCGCCTTCGTGCTCCCACTCCTCCAGGTAGTGCGGCTGGACCGAGTCGTGGTGAATCGAGAGGAAGAACCGCGCGTCGCGCGCCGCGGCGGTGCGCCGCGACAGCACCGCCATCCGGCCGTCCGCGCCGATCACACGCACGCGCAGACCGCGTTCTTCGAGCGCGCCTGCCAGCGCCGCGGCGAGCGCGCGGTTGAACTCGAGCTCCGGCCGGCCGCGCGCGCTCGTCGCCCCGGGCTCGGTCTCGTAATGGCCCACGTCCACCGCCACCAGCGGCGCGGCGGCGGTCGCGACCGGGAGGGCCCAGCAGAACACGGCGGCGAGAGCGCGCATCGCGCCGGTATAATCGCGCGGTTCCCGAAAGGATGCGAATGCGCTTCAAAGGCTCCGACACCTACGTCGCCACCGACGACCTCAAGCTCGCGGTGAACGCCGCGATCACCCTCCAGCGCCCCCTGCTCGTGAAGGGCGAGCCCGGCACCGGGAAGACCAAGCTCGCCGAGGAGGTCGCGCAGGCGCTCGGGCTGCCGCTGCTCGAGTGGCACATCAAGTCCACCACCAAGGCGCAGCAGGGCCTGTACGAGTACGACGCGGTGTCGCGCCTGCGCGACTCGCAGCTCGGCGACCCGCGCGTGCACGAGATCTCGAACTACATCGTCAAGGGCATGCTGTGGCAGGCGCTCACCGCCGACACGCCGGTGGTGCTGCTGATCGACGAGGTCGACAAGGCCGACATCGAGTTCCCGAACGACCTCTTGCGCGAGCTCGACCGCATGGAGTTCTTCGTCTACGAGACGCGCGAGCTGGTCAAGGCGAAGCATCGCCCGATCGTCTTCATCACCTCCAACAACGAGAAGGAGCTGCCCGACGCCTTCCTGCGCCGCTGCTTCTTCCACTACATCCGCTTTCCCGACAAGGAGACGATGGAGCGCATCGTCGACGTGCACTTCCCCGGCATCAAGAAGACCCTGCTGCGCGAGGCGCTGGAGGTGTTCTTCGAGGTGCGCGAGGTCCCCGGCCTGAAGAAGAAGCCCTCCACCTCGGAGCTGCTCGACTGGCTCAAGCTGCTCCTCGCCGAGGACATTCCGCCCGACGCGCTGCGGTCCAAGGACCGGAAGACCATCGTGCCGCCGCTGCACGGGGCGCTGCTCAAGAACGAGCAGGACGTGCACCTGTTCGAGCGGCTCGTGTTCATGGCGCGGCAGAACCGGTAGACGGAGATGCGTGCACGTCCTGCTGACTTGGGGGATTTACAAGGGGGCGAGGCCCCCTTGTTCCTGCGCGCCGAGCAGGACGTGCACCTGTTCGAGCGGCTCGTGTTCATGGCGCGGCAGAACCGGTAGGACGCCGCCCCGCTCCCGATGCTCACCGGCTTCTTCCTCAAGCTCAAGCAGGCCAAGGTGCCCGTCTCCATCAAGGAGTGGCTCACCTTGATGGAGGGAATGCAGAAGAAGGTGATCGGGCCGTCGATCGACGAGTTCTACTTCCTGTCGCGCACCACCCTCGTCAAGGACGAGGCGAACTTCGACAAGTTCGACCGCGCCTTCGCCGAGCACTTCAAGGGCGTCGAGACCCTGCTCGGCGCCGAGGCCGACATCCCGATCGAGTGGCTGCTCAAGCAGGCGGAGCTGAACCTCACGCCCGAGGAGAAGGCGCTGATCGAGTCCCTCGGCGGCTGGGAGAAGCTCATGGAGACGCTCAAGAAGCGGCTCGAGGAGCAGAAGGGTCGTCACCAGGGCGGATCCAAGTGGATCGGCACCGCCGGCACCTCGCCCTTCGGCGCCTACGGCTACAACCCCGAGGGCGTGCGCATCGGCCAGGACCGCTCGCGCAACCGCAGCGCGGTGAAGGTGTGGGACCAGCGCGAGTACCGCAACCTCGACGGCGACACCGAGCTCGGCACGCGCAACATCAAGGTGGCGCTGCGCCGGCTGCGCAAGTTCGCGCGCGACGGCGCGCCCGAGGAGCTCGACCTCGACGCGACGATCGACAAGACCGCGCGCAACGCCGGCTACCTCGACCTGCACATGCGGCCGGAGCGCCACAACGCGGTCAAGGTGCTGCTGTTCCTCGACATCGGCGGGTCGATGGACGACCACGTGCGGCTGCTCGAGGAGCTCTTCAGCGCCGCGAAGACCGAGTTCAAGCACCTCGAGTACTTCTACTTCCACAACTGCCTGTACGACTTCGTGTGGAAGGACAACCGCCGCCGCCACGCCGAGCGCACGCGCACCGCGGAGATCATGCACAAGTACGGGCACGACTACAAACTCGTGTTCGTGGGCGACGCCACGATGAGCCCGTACGAGATCCTGCAGCCCGGCGGCTCGATCGAGTACCACAACGAGGAGGCTGGCGCGGTCTGGATGCGGCGGATGCTCGACGTCTATCCCCGCGCGGTGTGGCTCAACCCCGAGCCCGAGCAGCTGTGGCCGTACCGGCAGTCGATCGCCGTCCTGCGCGAGATCATGGGCGGGCGGATGTACCCGACCACGATCGAGGGGCTCGAGCGCGCGATGCGCTACCTCTCGAAGTAGCCGCCGCGCCGCGCGCCCGCGCCGCCGTCACTGCACGCGCCGGGCCTCGCTGACGATCTCCGCGCGCACGTCGGTGATCTCGCGGGCGCGCGAGGCGCGCGCCCCGTCGCACTGCTCGGTCCGCGGACAGCGCGTGCTGCGCGGACAGATGATGCGCGCGGGCCCCGCCAGCGCGTCCTCGACCCAGGCGATGTTCAGCACCCGCGCCGCCCCGCGGATCGCCTCCGCGGCGGCGCGCGGAACGCGCGCCTCGCCGCGGTTGCGCAGGCACTCCTCGGTGATGCGGGCCACCGCCTCGTCCGGGTTCACGCCGTGCGAGCGCAGCGCGGGCGCGAGGTCGATCCCCACCGAGAGGACGTGCGCATTGCCCGCCATGTCGTTGGTCCGGCGCGAATGGCAGCAGTACAGGAGCGACTGGTCCTCGTCGCGCAGCACCGAGATCTGCGCGCCGCGCTCGGCGCCGCGCTGCCCGTCGAGCATGCGGAAGACGGCCCAGTTCGGGCAGGGATCGGTGGCCTGGGCGAGGTTGCCCCAGGGCAGCGGTATGCCGTTGCCGCGATACACCGCGCGCAGGTATCCGGGCGGATAGGCGTCGAAGAAGTGCCAGTACGGATAGGGCGACACCTTCGTCATCCGTCGCATCACCACCGCCGGCGTGAGCTCGATCCGCTCGCCGGCCTCCACGCGGTAGCGCTCGCGCGCGAGGAAGCGCCGGAACGGCATCTTGGGGCACAGCAGCGCGCCGGCGAAGAAGCTGCACTCGAAGTCGCGCCACGCGTGCAGGACGTCCTGCGCGCTCATGCCGGCCGCGGTGCCCGCGCCGCCCTCCGGGCTGCCGCCCATCTCCCCGCCGGTGGCGTGCGCGGACTTGAGCCCGTCGCCGTCGTGCAGGACGCGGTGGCCGAGGTGCGAGGCGAGGTCGAACTTCAGGCGCGCCGGCTCGTCCTGCAGCGCGCGGTTCAGGTAGACCGTGCGCGGCGACTCGAAGAAGGAGCGCACCATGCTGCGCAGCTCGCGGTCGTTGTCGCGCGCGAGGACCGGCCGGCGATCGAACCAGCGCAGCACGAGGCCGTGATGGCGGGCGAGGCGCAGCAGCTCGTCGACGCCGAGCGGGAACGCGCGCGCGCCGACGCTCTCCGCCGCGCGCTCGAGGTCGGGGAAGTCGTTGCGCGCCATCTCCTGGTGCGAGCGGATCAGGAGGTGCGCGAACTGGCGTCCGGTGGTGCCGGTCTGCGCGAGCAGCTCCGGGATCGCCGCCTGCAGCAGCTCCTTCGAGAACAGGAACGCGGGCTCGAACGGCACCCCCGCCGTCCGGCCGCCCCGCGGCCGGGGCGCCGGCGGCTCGATCTCGGGGTTGCCGTCGAGGAACCAGCCCGGCTCGCGCTGGAAGATCGACGCGAGCAGCGCGAGCAGGTCCGCGGACGGCACCCGTTTCCCGCTCTCGATCATGCTCAGGTAGGACACCGACGGCGCGCGCTGCGGATCGAGCTGGATGCAGCGCGTCGACAGCTCCTCCAGCGTCAGGCCGTTGCGCCGGCGCAGGGCGCGCAGCTTGGCGCCCAGGAAATGGCTCTTGCGCGTGTGCTGGGACACGCCTGTGAAATTAACACTGTCAAATTTCCGGAGTCAAATTTGCGTACCTCCGGCCTTATCGTGCACTCATCCGCCGCGGCCGCGTCGCGTCCGCGGGCACGGGAATGGGAGCGCGCAGATGAAACCCGACGTCCTCGTCCTCGGGGCCTCTTACGGCTCCCTGCTCGGCACCAAGCTGCTGCTGGCCGGCTATCGGGTCACGCTGGTCTGCACGCGGCCCACCGCCGAGCTGATCCGGCGCGAAGGGACCCGGGTCCGGTTTCCGGTGCGGGGCCGGGACACCCCGCTCGAGATCGCCTCGGCCACCCTTCCGGGCGCGCTCTCGGCGCGCGCGCCCGAGGAGGTGGACGCGGGCGCGTACGACCTCGTCGTGCTCGGCATGCAGGAGGCGCAGTACGGGGCGCCGGGCGTCCGCGAGCTGATGGGCCGCATCGCCGCGGCGCGCCGGCCGTGCCTGGCGATCATGAACATGCCGCCGCTGCCCTACCTGCGGCGCATCCCGGGGCTCGCGCCGGAGGCGCTGGAGGGGTGCTACGCCGACCCCGCGGTGTGGGCGCGATTCGATCCCGCCCTGGTCACGCTGGCGAGCCCCGATCCCCAGGCGTTCCGTCCCGCCGGCGAGCCGAAGAACGTTCTCCAGGTCGGCCTGCCGACGAACTTCAAGGCGGCGCGCTTCGACGACGCCGGCCCGACGGCGCTGCTGCGCCGGATCGCGGCCGACGTCGAGGCGGCCCGCTTCGACGCCGGAAGCGAGGCGATCGAGGTCCCGGTCAAGCTCAAGGTGCACGAGTCGGTGTTCGTGCCGCTCGCCAAGTGGCCGATGCTGATCGCCGGCAACTATCGCTGCGTCCGGCCGGAGGACATGATTGCCATCCGCGAGGCGGTGCACGGGGACCTCGCCCGGTCGCGGGCGATCTACGAATGGGTGGTCCGGCTCTGCACCGGGCTGGGGGCGGAGGCCGACGACCTGGTGCCGTTCGAGAAGTACGCGCAGGCGGCCGCGGGCCTGGGCAAGCCCTCCTCCGCGGCGCGCGCGCTCTTCGGCGGCGCGGAGCACATCGAGCGGGTCGACAGCCTGGTGCAGCGCATCGCCCGCCAGCGCGGGCTCGCGTCCGACGCGCTGGACGAGATCGTGCGGCTGGTGGACGAGCGCCTGGAGCGAAACCGGGCGGCCCGCGCCGGTGCGCGCCGGCCCGAGACGGCCGCGAGCATCGCGTAGCGGGCGCGGCGCGGGGCGCGCCCCGCCCCCTTGCCGCCGCCGGCGGGCGCCCGCGCCGCT
>JAGVSZ010000022.1 GCA_019137045.1 Betaproteobacteria bacterium | reverse complement strand
GTGCGCGGCCGCGACCGCGGCGGCGATCTCGCGCTCGGCCTCCGCGCCGATGCGCTCGATCTCCACGGCGGCGACGCCGCGCGCTGCGAGCCGCGCGGCCGCGGTGCGCAGCGGATCGTCCTCCAGCGCCCGGCTGACCTCGTCGGGGTGGCGGTACGCGGCCGGATCGACCGACACGTGCCCCTTCACGCGGTAGGTGATCGCGTGCAGGAACCGCGGCCCGCCGCCGGAACGGACCTCGTCCGCGAGCGCGCCCGCGGCGGCATCGACCGCCTCGACGTCGTTGCCGTCGACGGTGCGGCCCTGCACGCCGATCGCCAGCGCGCGCGCGGCCGCGCCCTCCCCGCCGGTCATCGCCGCGGTGGCGGTCGTGGCGGAGTAACGGTTGTCCTCGCAGACGAACAGCACCGGCAGGCGGTAGACCTGCGCCCAGTTCAGCCCCTCGAGGAACGGCCCGCGGTTCACCGCGCCGTCGCCGAAGAAGCACGCCACGATTCCGCCGCCGCCGCGCAGCCCGATCGCGTGCGCCGCGCCCACCGCGATCGGAATTCCGGCCGCGACCACGCCGTTCGCGCCCAGCATGCCGACCGCGAAGTCGGCGATGTGCATCGACCCGCCGCGGCCGCCGTTGCAGCCGGTCGCGCGCCCGAACAGCTCGCACATCATCGGGGTGACCGCCGCGCCCTTGGCGATCGTGTGGCCGTGGCCGCGGTGGGTGGAGGTGATGAGGTCGCCGCGCGCGAGGTGCGCGCACACGCCGGCCGGCACCGCCTCCTGGCCGGTCGACAGGTGGAGCGGGCCGCGCACCAGCGCCTGCGCGCCGAGCGCCGCGCCGAAGGCCGCCACGCCGCCTCGGCTCGCCTCCTCCGCCGCGTTCTCGAACGCGCGGATGCGCGCCATCGTGCGATAGAGCGAGAGGAGGCGCTGGGTGCTGCCCGAGGACACGATCGCGGCCGGCCGGAAGGAGGCGGGAGTCTACTGTCGCCCCGCGCAGGGCGTCAAACGGGGCAAGCCCCGGCCGCGCGCGTCGCCGCGGCGTGCCGGTCAGGCCGCGGCCGCGGCCCGCTCGACCACGCCTGCGAGCTCGGTCGCGAGCGCGTCGACGAGCGCGCCGTCCTCCCCTTCGACCATCACGCGCAGCACCGGCTCGGTGCCCGAGGGGCGCAGGAGCAGCCGGCCGCGCGCCCCGAGGCGCCCCTGGGCGGCCTCGCGCGCGGCCCGGATCGCGCCGTCGCGCTCCCAGTCGAACCCGCGCGCCACCTTCACGTTCACGAGCTTCTGCGGGAAGAGCGCGAGCGTGCCGGCCACCTCGCCGAGCGAGCGGCCCGCCTCGCGCATCGCCGCGAGCACCTGCAGCGCGGACACGATACCGTCGCCGGTGGTGTGCTGGTCGAGACAGATGATGTGCCCCGAGTTCTCCCCGCCGAGGTCCCAGCCGCGCGCGAGCAGCTGCTCGAGCACGTAGCGATCGCCCCCCTTCGCGCGCGCGAAGCCGACGCCGAGCGCCCCGAGGGCGCGCTCGAGCGCGAGGTTGGTCATCAGCGTGCCGACCACCCCGGCCAGGCCGCCGCGCCGCGCGCGCCGCGACGCGATGACGTAGAGCAGCTGGTCGCCGTCGTAGGTGCGGCCGCTCGCGTCGGCCATCAGCACCCGGTCGCCGTCGCCGTCGAGCGCGATGCCGAGGTCGGCGCGGTGCGCGCGGATCGCGGCGGCGAGCGCCTGCGGATGCGTCGCGCCGACCTCGTCGTTGATGTTGAAGCCGTTCGGCTCGTCGCCCACCGCGGTCACGTCGGCGCCGAGCTCGTGGAAGACGTGCGGCGCGACGTGGTAGGCCGCGCCGTGCGCGCAGTCGACCACGATGCGCAGCCCCTTCAGGTCGAGCGCGTTGGGGAAGGTGCTCTTGCAGAACTCGATGTAGCGCCCGGCCGCGTCGTCGATGCGCCGCGCCTTGCCGAGCTCGGCGGAGGACCGGCACGCGAGCGCGCGCTCGAGCGCCGCCTCGATCTCGAGCTCCACCGCGTCGGGGAGCTTGCCGCCGTCGGCGGAGAAGAACTTGATGCCGTTGTCGGGGTACGGGTTGTGCGAGGCGCTGATGACGATCCCGGCCGAGAGCCGCAGCGCGCGGGTGAGGTACGCGACCGCGGGCGTGGGCGTCGGGCCGCAGAGCATGACGTCGACCCCGGCCGCCGCGAACCCGGCCTCCAGCGCCGCCTCGAGCATGTAGCCTGACACGCGCGTGTCCTTGCCGATCAGCACCGCCGGGCGGTCGTGCCCGCTGCGGCGTCGCGCGAGCACCTCGCCGGCGGCGAAGCCGAGCCGCAGCACGAACTCGGGCGTGATCGGCGGCTCGCCGACGCGCCCGCGAATGCCGTCGGTGCCGAAGTACTTCCGTGTCATGGCGCTCCCTGAACTGCGGCGAGCACCGCGAGCGCGTCGCGGGTCGCCGCCACGTCGTGGACCCGCACGATTCTAGCGCCGCGCTCCACCGCGATCAGCGCCGCCGCGAGGCTCGCCGCCAACCTTTCCTCGGCGCCGCGCCCGGTGATGCGGCCGAGGCTCGACTTGCGCGACCAGCCGGCGACCACCGGCACGCCGATGCCCGCGAGCACGTCCAGGCGGCGGGTCAGGGCGAGGTTGTGGGCGAGCGTCTTGCCGAACCCGAACCCCGGATCGATCGCGATGCGCGCGCGCGCGATGCCGGCCGCCTCGCAGGCGGCGACGCGCGCGGCGAGGAAGTCGCGCACCTCCGCGACCACGTCGCCGTACGCCGGGTCGGCCTGCATGGACTTCGGCTCCCCGCGCAGGTGCATGAGGCACACCGCGGCGTCGCTCGCCGCGACCGCCGCGAGCGCGCCGGGCGCGCCGAGCGCGCCGATGTCGTTGATCATCGCGGCGCCGTGGGCGAGCGCCGCGCGCATCGCCTCGGGCTTCGTCGTGTCGATCGAGATCGGAAGCGCGAGGTCGCGCAGCCCGTCGAGCACCGGCAGCACGCGCGCGAGCTCCTCCTCGAGCGGCACCGCCTCCGCGCCCGGCCGGCTGGACTCGCCGCCGACGTCGACGATGTCCGCGCCCTCGCGCGCGAGCCGGCGCGCGTGCGCGATCGCCGCCTCGGTCGAGGCGTGCCGGCCGCCGTCGTAGAACGAATCGGGGGTGACGTTGACCACGCCCATGACGAGCGGCCGGTCCAGCGCGAGCTCGAACCGCCCGCAGCGCAGCACGTTCGGCATCGCGTCTCGACGAAAAGGCCCGCAGGCGCGCGCCGGCGGGCCCGGGTTCGCGCCGACGCTCAGGCCGCGGCGGCGGGCGCCGTGGCGCCCGGCGCGTCGGGCTTGGGCGGCTGCTGGGGCGGGGTCTGCGCCGGCTTCGGCGGGCGCGGCGGGAGACCCGCCATGATGTCGCCGATCTGGTCGGCGTCGATCGTCTCGTACTCGAGCAGCGCCCGCGCCATCGCCTCGACCTTGTCGCGGTTCTCCTCGAGCAGGCGGCGTGCGAGCCCGTACTGCTCGTCGATGATGCGGCGGATCTCGGCGTCGACCTTCTGCATCGTCGTCTCGGACACGTTCTTGTGCGTCGTGATCGAGCGGCCGAGGAAGATCTCGCCCTCGTTCTCGCCGTACACCATCGGCCCGAGCACGTCGGACATGCCCCACTGCGTGACCATGCGGCGCGCGATCTCGGTGGCGCGCTCGAAGTCGTTCGACGCGCCGGTGGTCATCTGGTGCATGAACACCTCCTCGGCGATGCGGCCGCCGAAGAGCACCGCGATCATGTTGAGCAGGCGCTCGCGGTCCTGACTGTAGCGGTCCTGCTCCGGCAGTTGCATCGTCACCCCGAGCGCGCGCCCGCGCGGGATGATCGTCACCTTGTGCACCGGATCGGTCTTGGGCAGGAGCTTCGCGACCACCGCGTGGCCGGACTCGTGGTACGCGGTGTTGCGGCGCTCCTCCTCCGGCATCACCATCGAGCGGCGCTCGGCGCCCATGATGATCTTGTCCTTGGCGCGCTCGAAGTCGTCCATGTCGACCAGGCGCTTGTTGCCGCGCGCGGCGAACAGCGCCGCCTCGTTCACCAGGTTGGCGAGGTCCGCGCCGGAGAAGCCGGGCGTGCCGCGCGCCAGGATGTCGGCCTTCACGTCGGGGGCGAGCGGCACCTTGCGCATGTGCACGAGCAGGATCTGCTCGCGCCCGCGGATGTCGGGCAGCGGCACCACCACCTGCCGGTCGAAGCGCCCCGGGCGCAGCAGCGCCGGGTCGAGCACGTCGGGCCGGTTGGTCGCGGCGATCACGATCACGCCGGTGGTGCCCTCGAAGCCGTCCATCTCCACCAGCAGCTGGTTGAGCGTCTGCTCGCGCTCGTCGTTGCCGCCGCCCAGCCCGGCGCCGCGCTGGCGCCCGACCGCGTCGATCTCGTCGATGAACACGATGCAGGGCGCGTGCTTCTTCGCCTGGTCGAACATGTCGCGCACGCGCGCCGCGCCGACGCCGACGAACATCTCGACGAAGTCGGAGCCGGAGATCGAGAAGAACGGCACCTTCGCCTCGCCCGCGATCGCGCGCGCGAGCAGGGTCTTGCCGGTGCCGGGCGAACCGACCATCAGCACGCCCTTGGGGATGCGCCCGCCGAGCTTCTGGAACTTGGACGGGTCGCGCAGGAAGTCCACGAGCTCGGCCACGTCCTCCTTCGCCTCGTCGCAGCCGGCGACGTCGGCGAAGGTGACGTTGTTGTTCGACTCGTCGAGCATGCGCGCGCGCGACTTGCCGAAGCTGAACGCGCCGCCGCGCCCGCCGCCCTGCATCTGGCGCATGAAGAAGATCCACACCCCGATCAGCAGCAGCATCGGGAACCAGCTGACGAAGATGTTCATCAGCAGCGAGGGCTCCTCCTCCGGCTTCGCCTCGACCTTGACCCCGTACTTCAGCAGGTCGTTGATCAGCCAGATGTCGCCGGGCGAGTAGGTCGTGACGCGCTTGTCCTCGGTCGTGACCGCCTTGAGCATGCGGCCCTCGATCTGGACGCTCTTGATCTTGCCCGCGCGGACCTCGTCCACGAACGTCGAGTAGGGGATCGGCGCCTGGGCGGTGGCGCGCGTGTTGAACTGGTTGAAGACCGTCATCAGCACCAGGCCGATCACCAGCCAGATCACCAGGTTCTTGATCAGGTTGTTCAAGTGCGCTCCTTGGATGCGGCGACGCGCCGCGGCGCGCGCCGCCGGCGTCGGATCGTGACCGATTCTACGCCCAAACCGGCCCGGTGGACGCAGCGAAAAAGCCCGCAGAAACCGGAAGATGTCTCCAAATGACGCTACCGGCGGCGGGCGCAGAGATACATCTCGCTCGAGCGGCGGCGCGAGGCGTCGGGTTTGCGCGCGGCGACCGTCGCAAACTCACGCCGCATGCGCGCCAGGAGCTCGGGGAAGCCCGCGCCCTGAAAGCCCTTCATGAGCAGGACGCCGCCCGGCTTCAGGCGCTCGAGCGCGAACGCCACCGCCGCCTCGCACAGCGCGAGGCTGCGGGCCTGGTCGGTCGCCGCGATGCCCGACAGGTTGGGCGACATGTCGGACAGCACGACGTCGACCGGCCGGCCGGCAAGCGCCGCGTCGAGCGCCGCGCGCGTCTCCGCGGTCGCAAAGTCCCCGCCGATGACCGTGACCCCGGCGACCGGCGCCATCTCCAGCAGGTCGACCGCGATCACGCAGCCGGTGGGGCCGACTTTCGCGGCGGCGACCTGCGCCCAACCCCCCGGCGCCGCCCCGAGGTCCACGACCACCTGGCCGCGCGCGAGCAGCCGGTCCCTGGCGTCGATCTCGAGCAGCTTGAACGCCGCGCGCGAGCGGTAGCCGCGCTGCCGGGCGCGGTGGACGTACGGATCGGAGACGTGGCGCTCGAGCCACGCGCGGCTCGACTTGCTGCGGGTCATGGGGACGCTCGCGGCTACAATCGGGGCGAACGGGAG
>JAGVSZ010000512.1 GCA_019137045.1 Betaproteobacteria bacterium | reverse complement strand
ACAGCGCGGCGGCGTGCCCGATCGCGTGGCCGTAGGCGAAGCACTGCGCCGTGACGCGCGCGGACGCGACCGCCTCGTGCTCGGCCGACAGGCAGCGCCCGGCGACCAGCAGGCCCTCGCCCCGCTGCGGGACGAAGCACCCGTACGGCACCTCGTAGCAGTCGTCGAGCAGCCACTCGACGCGCGGCCGCGCCCCGGCGTGCAGCTCGATCGGCCAGGGCGAGCGCGCGATGCCGTCGGGAAACTTCGCGCCGCGCAGGATGTCGGCGTTGCGCAGCAGCGCGACGCCGCGCGCCTGGCGCGTCTGGCGCACGCCGACCTGGACGCCGGTGTCGTTGACCCAGCTCGCCTCGCAGCCGGCCACGTGGTCGCGGAAGAAGCGCCAGTACTCGCGCACCTGGCGCCGGCCCTCGAGCTCCGCGTCGGTGAAGTCGCGCGCGAAGAGCGTGTTCAGCTCGCGCCCGTCGGGACCGACGACGCGCGTGCAGTTGCACAGCAGCTCGTGCGGGCGCGTCGTGGCGAACAGCCAGACCTTGGCGCGCGGCAGGAAGTAGCCCTTGCCGTGGTGCGCCCGCAGCAGCTCGGAGAAGCGCTCCGGCATGATCGTGTCGGCGCCGTACTCGGCCAGGAACCGCTGCGTGTCGACGCCGCCGAGGCGGAAGATCATGGTCGGGTTCTGCACCCTGCCTTCGTCGCCGACGAACGCGGGGAAGCCGGCCATCGCCACCACGTCGGCGTCGCCGCTCGCGTCGATCGTGATGCGCGCGCGCAGCGCGAGCGGGCCTTCCTTCGAGTACGCCGCGAGCCCCGCGACCCGGTCGCCGTCGAGCAGCGCGCCGGTGACGGTGGTGTGGAAGAGGATCTGCACGCCCGCCTCGCGCAGCAGGTGGTCGGCCGCCTCGCGCCAGACCAGCGGATCGTGCACGCGCGTGTAGGTCTTGCCGTAGCGCACCGGCGGGGTGAGGCCGCCGCGGCGCTCGAGGAGCCGGACGAACTCGTCCGCGAAGCCGAAGACGACCTGCTCGGGCGGCGCGTCCGGACGGCCGCTCGCGGCGTACAGGCCGCACACCGTTCCGGACAGGCCGGCCACGGCGCCGCCGCCGCAGAAGCCGTAGCGCTCGACCAGCGTGACCTTCAGCCCGCGCCGCGCGGCGGTCACCGCCGCCGCGACGCCCGCCGCGCCGCCGCCCGCGACGAGGACGTCGGCGTCGATCCGCAGCCCGGCGCGCCGATCGACCGCGCCCGTCACGCGCCGCCTCAGCGCGCCTGCAGGATCACGGCGGGGAGCCACGTGACCGTGGCCGGAAACGCCATCGTGATCGCGAGCGTCAGGCACTGCAGCGCGATGAACGGAATCACGCCGCGGTACATGTGTCCGATCGTGATCTCGGGCGGCGCGACGGCGCGCAGGTAGAAGATCGCCGGCGCCATCGGCGGGGTGAGGTAGCTCGTCTGGATCATGATGAGGAACAGCACGCAGAACCACACCGGGTCGAAGCCGGCCTGGATGACGAGCGGCGTGAACAGCGGCACGAAGATCAGCACGATCGAGATCCAGTCGAGGAAGAACCCGGCGAGGAAGATGATGAACATCATCAGGCCGAGCAGCATCCAGGGCGAGAGCTGCATCTTCGTGATCACCACGCTCGCGGTGTTGATCCCGCCGCCGCCGATGAAGACGCCGGTGAACAGCGTCCCGGCCAGCAGCACCGCCATGATCATGGAGGTGACCTGGAGCGTCTTGATCAGCGCCTGGTACAGACCGCTCCAGGTGAAGGTGCGGTAGATCAACGTGAGCAGGACCGAGCACAGCGCGCCGACCGCCGCGGCCTCGGTCGGCGAGGCCCAGCCGAGCAGGATCGACCCCAGCACGGCGAAGATCATGAACACCGGCGGCACCATGTTGCGCGTGGTGATCCAGAGCTTCTCGGCCAGCCCGGGCTCGTCGGGCTCGCGCGGGATGCGCGGGCCGGCCGACGGCCGGACGACGCACAGGGTGAAGATGTACACGAGGTACAGGCCGCCCATGATGAGGCCGGGGATCGTCATGCCGTAGAAGATGTCGCCCACCGACTGGTCGGCGAGGGGGCCGATCACGATCGCCACCACCGAGGGCGGGATGATCGTGCCGAGGGAGCCGCCGGCGCAGATCGTGCCCGAGATGAGCGGCTTGTCGTAGCCGTAGCGCAGCATCACCGGGATGGTGAGCAGCCCGACGACCGACTCGGTGGCGCCGATCACCCCGGAGGAGGCCGCGAAGAAGATGCACATGATCACGGTCGCGAGCGCGAGCCCGCCGGGCAGGCGCCGGGTCCAGATGTGGATCGCCCCGAACAGGCGGTTGGCGATGCCCGACTTCTCCAGCATCGCGCCCATGAAGACGAACAGCGGGACCGCGGCGTACACGAAGTTGGACGAGATGTCCTCGATCTTCTCGACGAACTGGAAGATGACGCGGTCGCCGAAGATGACGATGCCGAACAGCACCGCGGTGATCATCATCGAGAACGCCACCTGCACGCCCAGGAACATCAGGACGAAGGCGACCGGCAGCATGACGAAGGGCAGGTATTCCATCTACCGTGCTCCCGTCCGCAGGGTGCGCAGCGTCTTCGCCAGCTCGGCCAGCACCTGGAGCGCGAGCAGCGCGAAGGCGGCGAAGAACACGATGCGGAACGGCCAGACCGGGGGGTTCCACGCCGACTGCCCGGTGCGCTCGCCGCGCAGGTACCCGATCGACAGGTGATGGAAGAGCGCGTACGAGAGCCACACGAGCAGCGGCAGCATGACCGCGTAGGCGAGGAGGTCGATGGTCGCGCGCGTGCGGGGGGAGAACTTCTCGCTGAAGATGTCGATGCGGATGTGGGCGCCCGCCGCGAGCGTGTAGGCGAATCCCAGCAGGAAGTGCGAGCCGGTGAGGAAATAGCCGGCCTCGTAGGCCCAGATGGTCGGCGCGCCGAACACGTAGCGCGCGAACACCTCGTAGCAGGTGGCGAGCACCAGCGGCACGATCAGCAGCGAGGCCAGGATGCCGATGCTGCCGGTGATGCGTTCGATCGTCTTGACGAGCGCGTCCATTGCGCTGGCTACCCCCAGTGGCACGGCGCGGCGGAACAAAAAAACGGGGCGCTCTCAGCGCGCCCCGTCTTCGCCCCGCCCGCGCGTCAGTCTCTCACCCTCACCTTGCGCCAGCCCTCGGCGCCCTTCCATTGGGCGTCGAACGCCTTCTGGCTCGCCAGCGTCTTCGCGAACCACGGGTACTTGTTCTCCTTCGCCACGCGGTCGGCCCACTCGAGCCCGATCTTGCGCGCCGCGAACTGCACCTCGGGGTCGAGCTCGATGATCGTGTTGCCGGCCTTGCGGTAGAAGTCGAGCGCCTTGGCGTCCTCCTCCCCGATGCGCAGCCAGCTCTCGAACGTGACCAGCTTGGCGACCGTCTCGACGAGGCGCTTGTCGGCCGGCGAGAGCTTGTTCCAGACGTCCTTGTTGATCACCAGCTCGAACGGCGCGGTCGGCTGGTGCACGCCCGGGTAGATCAGGTACTTCGCGACCTTGTAGAACCCCGGCGAGATGTTCTCCCACAGCGTGCCCCACTCGGTGGCGTCGATCGCCCCGCGCTCGAGCATCGGGTAGACGTCGCCGCCGGCGGTGGTGACCGGGGCGGCGCCGAGCTCCTTCGCCATCTCCAGCCAGGCGCCGGCGGTGCGCAGCTTCAGGCCCTTCAGGTCGGCGAGCGTCTTCACCGGCTTGCGCGAGTGCAGGAACACCTCCGCGGTGCGGATGAAGAGCACGGTCGAGTAGACGCCTTCGGTGTCGTCGCGGAACTTGTGCTGCATCTCGAGGCCGCCGTCCTCGTACAGCCAGTGCAGCATGCGCTCGGTGTCGAACGAGCCGGCGTAGCCGCCGAACAGCACCGTGGTCGGGTCCTTGCCCCAGTCGTAGCCCATCCAGGTGTGGCCGCACTCGGCCACGCCGTTCTTCACCGTCTCCGGCACCTTGAGCGCGTTGCCGAGCGCCCCGCCCGGGAACACCTGGATCTTGAAGCGCCCGCCGGAGAGCTGGTCCATGCGCTCGGCGAAGGCCTTGGCGCCGATCTCCATCAGCGGCCCGCCCGGCCAGGCCGTGGCCATCTTCCAGTTGTGGCTCGGACCGCCCTGTGCCTGGGCGGCGCTCGCCGCCATGGTTGCCGCGGCGGCCGCGCCGACCTTCAGGAAATCGCGCTTCTTCATCTGCCCCTCCTTACGGGTGAACGGTGGTCAGTATCCTACGCCGCGCCGGCGAGCGGGCTGCCCCCGCCCACCCGGCCCGGCGCCTCGTTCATGTGCTTCTCGATCTTCGCCCGCAGCTCGGGTTTCACGTGCTTCATGCTGTAGCCGTTGAACAGGTGGCCGACGAGCCCGCGGTCGAGGTCGCTCGTGCCCATCAGCCAGTCGGCGATCGGGAAGGTCAGGTTCATGTCGATGTCCATCATGATCCCCTGGCTGTGGTGCACCGTGTGGTGCCGGCGGATCGTGTTGACCAACGGCACGTAGCGCACGAACCAGTTGTCGTGCACGTGGCAGCAGTAGTGGAAGGTCTCGTAGATCAGGTACTGGCCGACGATCGTCACCATCAGGATGTAGCCCGCGTTCGGGTTCACGAGCCAGGCGAGCGCGAGCGCGAAAGGCACGCCGAGCGCCATGAAGGTGAACAGCGCCCGCCACGGAAAGAAGATGATGCGGAACTCGCGCGTCGAGTCGACCGTCATCTCGTTGTCGGTGAAGTACTGGTGGTGCTGGCGCGTGTGCCGGTCGTAGATCGCGCGCAGCGCCCACACGTCCACCAGCCGGTGCATGACGTACTTGTGGATCCACCACTCGAACAGGTTGGACAGCACGAACACCGGCACGACCAGCAGCCACTCCCAGCCCGCGTTCTGGAGCCGCGACACGCACCACGCGATCACCGCGATCCCGACCACGTAGATGACCCCGATGTGCAGCAGGCCGTTGTACAGCGGGTGGATGTCCGCCTGGTACTCCGCGCGGAACCGGCGCTGGCGCTCGGTCATGGCGTGGCGTTCGGTGAGGACCTGTCCGAGTTCGCTCATGGCTCGACTCCTGGATTCGCGCGCGCCGCCTGCCGCCGGGGCGGGACGGGGCGGGGCGCTAACATATCAGGCGTATATTTTCCCCGCGCCGGATTGTCGTTGCTTCGGCCGGCGCTTTCAAGTCGCCGCGCACGCGGGGGTTTTGCTGCGGGGCAGCAAGCGGCGTCCGCTACGCGTGCGCGGCGGCGCCGGCGAGGAGCCGCTTGGCGAGGTGCACCGCCTCGACCGCGTTCGGCGCGTAGCCGTCCGCCCCGATCTGGGTCGCGAACTGGGCGCTCACCGGCGCCCCGCCGACGACGACCTTGCAGCCGGCGCGGAGTTGCCGCGCCTCGAGTGCGGCGATGACCCCTTTCATCTCCATCATCGTCGTGGTGAGGAGCGCCGACAGCGCCAGCACGTCCGGCCGGTAGGCGGCGACCTCCTCGCAGAACTTGTCGCGCGTCACGTTGACGCCGAGGTCGCGGATCTCGAACCCCACCCCCTTCAGCATCGTGGACACCAGGTTCTTGCCGATGTCGTGCATGTCCCCGGCGACCGTGCCGATCAGGATGCGGCCGCGCAGGCGCTCGCCGCCGGCCGCGAGGAACGGCTCGAGCATGCCCATCGCCACCGTCATCGCGCGCGCGGAGAGCAGCACCTCGGGGATGAACGCCTCGCCGCTCGCCATGCGCTCGCCGACGACGGTGATCGCGGCGATGAGCCCGTGCTCGAGGATGGCGGCGGCCGGCACGCCGCCGTCGAGCAGCGCCTGCACGTGCGCCTTGATCGCCACGTGCTTGCCGCCGAACACCGCCTGCCTCACCTCCGCGAAGACCGCCTCGTCGGACGGGGCGTCCGTCGCCGGGCGCGCGGGCCGGCCGGCGGCCGGCGGCGCGGATGCCGCGGCCGCTGCGGCCACGGGCCGGAACGCGCC
>JAGVSZ010000338.1 GCA_019137045.1 Betaproteobacteria bacterium | reverse complement strand
ACCGCCTCACGCTCGCGCTTGAGTGCGTCGCGCACCTGCTTGGGCCGAGTCCGGAAATCGCGGATGGTGACGGTTTTCATGGCTGCAACTGTACGTTTTCGGGTGACAGTTGTCACCTGAAAAGAACTTCTCGCGCCGGGCGGGGCCAGTTGTCCGCAGAGCGACAAACGAATTCTCGGAAATCGGACCTGACTGGGCAATTTCGAGCCATTCATTCCCGCAACTCTCCGCCGTGACGAGCTGAGCGGTGTTCCTGACCAACGAGAACCACGATCCGTACACCACGTCAGGGAATGCGGCCAGCAGGAGTGGCGTGGTCGCAGCACTCAGGTTGGTTCACAAAACGCGAAACGCAGATTCGTGAGCGGTGGGAGTCAGGCGTTCGCACGGAAAGCTGGAAACGCGAGCTTCACTGCTACAAGTACTGCTACAGTAATTGTGTTCTATTCGGTATAACAAATACTTAGCGGCAAACTTTCTCCCTTGAACTACGGCGAGGCGGCGCGGATGCTACGCGAACCGCCCGGTGAACAAGCCGCGGTGCCGGCGTTTCCTCAGGCCTCCCGCTCGATCACCACCGCCGGCTGCGGCCGCTCGTTCACGACCAGGCGGAAGACGTCCGGCCGCGCATAGTGGCCGACGACGTCGAAGTCGTACTTGCCGCGCGCGATCTCGGCGAGGTCGATCTCCGCCGTGAGGGTGCACTCGCCGTCGTAGTTCGGCCCCGCCAGGATCTCGCCGAGCGGGCTCACGATGCAGCTGCCGCCCTCCGAGATCACGGTGTCCGGGTCGTCGCCCTGCACCGCGCGGTAGTCGGCGGGGAAGTCGCCGCGGCGGGTGAACTGGTTGCACGAGAAGACGAAGCAGCGGCCTTCGAGCGCCACGTGCTGCATGGTCGGGATCCAGGTCCTGCGGCCGTCGGCCGTGGGCGCGCACCAGAGCTGGATGTTCTTCGCGTACATGGCGGTGCGCAGGAGCGGCATGTAGTTCTCCCAGCAGATCACCGCGCCGAGGCGCCCCAGCGGGGTGTCGAACACCGGCAGCGTCGAGCCGTCGCCGAAGCCCCACACGAGCCGCTCCAGCGCGGTGGGCATCAGCTTGCGGTGCTTGCCGAGGTAGCGGCCGTCCGGGGCAAAGAAGAGCACCGTGCAGTAGAGCGTGCCGATCTCGCGTTCGATCACGCCGACCACGAGGTGGAGGCGGTTCTCGCGTGCGACCCGCGCGAGGAAGTCCACCGCCGGGCCGGGCACGTCCACCGCCGAGTCGAAGTAGCGCCGGAAGTCCTCGCGTCCTTCGCGCGTGCGCATGCCCAGACGGGCGCCGAAGTCGAGCCCTTTGGGGTAGGCGGAGACGAACGCCTCCGGAAAGACCGCGAGCTTCGCGCCGCGCCGCGCCGCGTCGGCGGCGAGGTCGCGCAGCTTCTCGAGCGTGCGCTCGCGGTCGAACGGCACCGGCGCGGCTTGCACGACGGCGGCGGTGAATCTCTCGCTCATGGTCGGGGCTCCTGCAGGCTGGGGTCTGGTGCGCGGCGGGCGCTGCACCGTGCGATTCTGATCCGCTGCGGCATCGCGCGCTGCATCGGGGCGCGCAGGCGCGGGGGATTCGTGATCCGCGTTAATTCGTCCGCCCCGGCCCGGGGGTAGGGTTTCGCGACGGCCCGCTGCCGGGGCGGCGGACGGCGCCGTCGCGGCCGCGCGGCGAGTCGATCGCGCGGGAAACGCGGCCAGCGCATGCCGGATCGATTGGGCGCCCCGGCCCGCCGGGCGGATCCCCGGCGCGCGTGCGGAAGACGAGATGGGCACCGGTAGCGAAGCACTCTGGCTCGGCCTGGTCGCCGCGGGCGGGACGCTCGCGGCGGCGCTGATCTTCAGCGCGGTGAGCGCCCTGCGCCTGCGCGAGGCCGAGCAGCGGCTGCGCGACAAGGAGATCGACCACCAGGCCGTGATGGACCGCCTGCAGGAGAACGAGTACCGCCTGCGCGCGATCATCGAGTCGGAGCCCGAGTGCGTGAAGCTGCAGGCCGCGGACGGGACGGTGCTGGAGATCAATCCGGCCGGCCTCAAGCTGGTCGACGCCGACAGTCCGGAGGACATCGTCGGCAAGCGCATCTACGCGGTGGTCGCCCCCGAGCACGCCGAGCTCTACCGCGAGAACATGCGCCGCGTCTTCGCCGGCGAGGCGGTCGTCTACGAGTTCAGGTCGATCACGCTCAAGGGCCGGACCTGCTGGATGGAGACGCACGCGGTGCCGCTGCGCGACGCCCGGGGCGCGGTGTACGCCCTGCTCGGCATCACGCGCGACGTCACCGAGCACAAGCTCGCCGAGGAGCAGGCGCGGCGGCACCAGACCGAGCTCGCGCGCGTCGCGCGGCTCTCCACCATGGGCGAGATGGCGACCGGGCTCGCCCACGAGCTGAACCAGCCGCTCGCGGCGATCGCGAACTTCGCGCGCGGGTGCATCCGCCGCCTGCGCGGCGGGGACGTGGCGCCGAGCGAGCTGATCGGTCCGCTCGAGGAGGTCTGCCGGCAGGCCGAGCGCGCGAGCGAGGTGATGCGCCACGTGCGCGACTTCGTGCGCAAGCGCGAGCCGCAGCTCGCCGGCGCGGACATCAACCAGATCGTGCGCAGCGTGGCGAAGCTCACCGAGCTGGAGACCCGCCAGCACGGCGCCGCGGTCAGGCTCGAGCTCGCGCCGCAGCTGCCGCGCGTGCTCGCCGACCCGATCATGGTCGAGCAGGTCATCGGCAACCTGGTGCGCAACTCGGTGGAGGCGATGACCGAGGCGCGCTCGCCGCGGCGCGAGATCACGATTCGCACCGGGCCGAACGGCGGCGCGGGCGTCGAGGTGGAGATCGCCGACAGCGGGCCGGGAATCGACGGCGCGCTGATCGACCAGGTGTTCGACCAGTTCTTCACCACCAAGCGCGAAGGGGTCGGCATGGGCCTGTCGATCAGCCGCTCGATCGTGGAGTCGCACGGCGGCACCATCCGCGCCGAGTCGGGCGCCGCGGGGGGTGCGACGTTCCGTTTTTCGCTGCAGGCGGCGGGGCAGGAGGCGGGCGGCGGTGAGCGACGCCACGGTCTTCATCGTTGACGACGACGAGGCGGTCGCGCGCAGCCTGCGCTGGCTGATCGAGTCGATCCGCCTGGAGGTCGAGACGCACGCCTCGGCGCACGCCTTCCTCGACCGCTTCGACCCGGGGCGGCGCGGCTGCCTGGTGCTGGACGTGCGCATGCCCGGGATCAGCGGCCTGGAGCTGCAGCAGCGGCTCGCGGCGCGCCGCGCCTATCACCTGCCGATCATCTTCATCACCGGGCACGGCGACGTGCAGATGGCGGTGCGCGCGGTGCAGGCGGGCGCGTTCGACTTCGTCGAGAAGCCGTTCAACGACCAGGACCTGCTCGACCGCATCCAGCGCGCGATCGCCTGGGACGCCGCGCAGCGCGACCGGGAGAGCCAGCGCGAGCAGCTGCGCGCGCTGTTCGCCGGCCTCACCGCGCGCGAGCGCGAGGTGCTCGGCCTGGTGGTCGAAGGGCTGTCCAACAAGGCGATCGCGCTCGAGCTCGGCCTGAGCGCGAAGACGGTGGAGTTCCACCGCGCGCGGGTGATGGAGAAGCTGCGCGCCCGGTCGCTCACCGACCTGGTCAAGCTCGCCATGCAGCTCGGCGCCGAGGCCTGAGCGCGTGGGACCGGGTGAGGACGCGCCCGGCCGCGGGGGCGCCCGCGGGGCAGCGTGGGGCGGGCCGGACCGTCGGCGTCGCGGATCCACCCGGGCGGGGCTCGGCGCCCCTAGTAGATACCCTAGTTGCTGCGCGTCCCGCGCGGGTTTAAGTTGCCGCGACGGGAAGCACGCGAGGGGACCGGACGACGGCGCCGGGCGCGGTCGTTCCACCCGCCGCATTCACGGGTGAAGGAGGGCGCATGCTGGATTTCCTGTTCACCGGCTGGGGAGCGTTCTGGATGATGCTCTTCATGGTGGTGCCGTTCGGGCTGATGTTCCACTACGTCATCCGGCGCAAGAGCGTCGTCGAGCCCGGCCCGAGCGCCACCCCGCGCAGCCGGCTCGCGCGCATCGAGGGCGTCTGGCTCGCCGTGGTGTTCGTGGTCTTCGTCGGCGTGAACCTCGCCAGCCTGCGCTTCATGCCCACCCTGGCCGCCACGCGCGTCGCCGCGAGCGGCGCGCCGGTGCAGGAGATCAACCTGACGGCGAAGTCGTGGGGCTACGACCTCTCCAGCCGCCAGATCGAGACCGGGCGCCCGGTGCGCTTCGCGGGCAAGAGCAGCGACACCCAGCACGGGTTCGCGGTCTACCACCCGGACGGCAGGCTGCTCTTCACCATGATGCTCATCCCGGGCCTCAACCGCCCGACCACGCTCGTGCACACGTTCACCGAGCCGGGCAAGTACAAGGTGCGCTGCCTCGAGTACTGCGGCATCGCGCACCACGGGATGATGGACGAGCTGACCGTCGTCAAGGCCAACTGAGCGCACGCGTCGCGGAGGGGAACACGCATGAGCATCGCCACCACCATCGTGCAGGGCACGCCGCTGTTCGGCCGCATGTTCGCCGTCGACCGCAGCACCGGGCTGGAGGAGATCAACGCCTGGCCGGCGCTGATGATCATGACCTCGTTCGTCTGGCTCGCGGTCGCGGGCCTGCTCGGGCTGGTCATGCCGGCCACGCAGCTCTTCGCCCTCGACAGCGGGCTCTTCTACACCACGCTCACGCTGCACGGCGCGGCGCTCGCGTTCCCGTTCTCCTTCCAGCTCATGGCCGGCGTCGGCCTGCACCGGTCGGGGGGGTGCGTCGGGAAGCCGGTCACCGGCTGGCTGCCCGCGGCGGCCTACGTCTCGATGAACCTCGGCTCGGCGCTGCTCACGGTCGCCGTGCTGATGGGGCTGAAGATCAGCCTGGTGGTGATGTACCCGCTGCCGCTCGTCGGCGCGCAGATGGGGATCTGGAGCATGGGCACGGTGATCCTCGGCTTCACCGGGATCTACCTCGTGCTCGCGTGCATGATCCTGTTCTACCCGCTGCTGGTGATCAAGATGCTGTTCTTCGGCCGCAAGCGGCCGGAGCTCGTGCTCGCCGAGCGCTCCCTCAACGACCCGGGGATGCTCGGGATGACGCTCGCGGCGCTCACCCTCCTCATCGCCGGGCTGCCGCTCGTGGTGGTGGGCACGACGCTCGTGCTCGCGCTGTACAAGGTGATCCCGATGTCGCTCGCCGCCTGGGCCGCCGAACCGGTGGTGTTCCAGTACAGCTTCTACATCTTCGCCCACAACCTGATGGAGGCGATGGCCCTGATGGTGACGAGCGCGATGTACGCGACGCTGCCGCTGTACCTCGCCGACGGCACGCGCGAGCTCTACAGCAAGAAGCTCGCGAACACGGCGCTGTGGATCCTGCTGCTGACCTCGATCACCTCGTTCCTGCACCATTTCATCACGTTCTATCCCAACCAGCCCGCCAGCCTGTCCTACTGGGGCAACATCATGAGCTGGGGCACCGGGATCGGCGCGGCGATCAGCATCTTCACGGTGTTCGCCACGATCTGGCAGCACGGCCTGCGCGCGGAGCCCGGCATCATCGCGGTGCTGATGGGCTGGCTGCTCTACATCCTCGACGGCGCGAGCGCGATCGTGACCTCCAACGTGGCGTGGTCGTTCATGCTGCACGGGACGATGTGGCAGAGCGGTCACACCATGACGGTGATCCTGGCGATGTCGATGATGTGGATGGGCGTGCTCTATCACCACTACCCGGTGATCACCGGGCGCAAGCTCGACCCGGTGCTCGGGAGCTGGTTCGTCCGCCTCTTCGCCGTGGGGGGCATCGGCGCCGCGCTCGCCATGCTCGCCGGGGGCGCCGCCGGCATGCCGCGCCGCTTCGCCGACTGGAACCAGGAGGGGTGGATGCTGTACGGCCACCTCATCCTGCTCTTCGGCCTGATCCTCGGCGCGTCGTTCGCCGTCTATGCCTACAACCTCCTGAGGTCGCGCGAGA
>JAGVSZ010000376.1 GCA_019137045.1 Betaproteobacteria bacterium | reverse complement strand
ACTACCGGAGCGCACCAATGACCGACACGAAGCGGCACAGGCTCGGCTGGATCGGCATCGGCCGCATGGGCTACGCGATGGCCGAGCGCCTCGCGCAGGCCGGTTGCGACCTGACCGTCTACAACCGCACGCGTGCGAAGGCCGAGCCGCTCGCCAAGCACGGCGCGAAGCTCGCCGGCCGGCCGGCCGACCTCGCCGGTTGCGACATCGTGTTCACGATGGTCTCCACCGGCGAGGACGTGCAGGAGGTGCTCGAGGGCAAGGACGGCGTGCTGGCCGGCAGCGGCCAGCCGCAAGTCGTCGTCGACAGCACCTCGATCTCGATCGAGGCGTCCAGCGCGATCCGCAGGAGCCTCGCGGCGCGCGGCGTCAAGCTCCTCGCGGCCCCGGTCTCCGGCAACGCCAAGGTGATCAAGGCCGGGAAGCTCACCTACTGCATCTCCGGCCCGGCGCAGGCGTACGAGGTCGCAAGACCGTACCTGAACCTCATCGGGGCCGGCGTCTCGTACGTCGGCGACGGCGAGCTCGCGCGCATCGCGAAGATCGCGCACAACGTGTTTCTCGGGGTCACGATCCAGTCGCTCGCCGAGGTCACGATCCTCGCGCAGAAGGCCGGCATGTCGCGCGCGGCGTTCCTCGACTTCCTGAACAAGAGCGTGATGGGCTCGACCTTCTCGCGGTACAAGACCCCGGCGCTGGTGAACCTCGACATGTCGGTCACCTTCACCCCGGCGCTGCTGCGCAAGGACATCGACCTCGGCCTGGACGCGGGCCGGGAGCTGGAGGTGCCGATGCCGCTCGCCGCGGCCACCCGCGACCTCGTCCAGACCATGATCGGCAACGGCTACGGCGCGGAGGACTTCGCGGCGCTGCTCAAGCTGCAGGCGCGGGCGTCCGGCATCGAGCTCGCGAGCGAGAACGCCCCGGTCACCGACGGGTTGCACTGAAAGGAGGTTCCCCATGGCGCAGCAGCGCATCAGCTACGTTCCGCTCGAGCGCATGACGCCGGAGATGCGCGCGGAGATGGACCGCTGCCGGCGCGAGGGCACGCCGCGCCCGGAGAGCTCGGCGGTGCGCGCGCACGTGCCGGCCGCGTTCTGGGCGTTCGCGAACTCGTGGCGCGACATCTTCCACGCCGGCGTCTGCGACCACGCGCTCAAGGAGCTGTGCCGGCTCTACGTCTCGCGCGCGGTGAGCTGCGAGTTCTGCGGCAACCAGCGCTCGATCAAGGCCGCCACGGCGGGCGACCGGCCGGTGGTCGAGGCGCAGGTGAAGGAGCTGCTCGACTTCGAGAAGTCCGCGCGCTACAGCGAGCGCGAGAAGGCCGCGCTCGCCTACGCCGAGGCGATCACCTGGCGGCTCGAGACCGACGACGCGTTCTGGGCGCGGCTGCAGCGCCACTTCTCCGAGCCCGAGCTGGTGGAGCTCGGCTGCTTCGTCGCCTTGACGATGGGGCAGCAGAGCTGGCTGCGCCTGCTCAACATCGAGCACCACCAGGTGCTTCCCGGCACGTCGGGCTCGATGGCGCCGGGCTTCGAGACCGCCGCGGCGCTCGCCGCCTCCAAGGCGGCGCCCGACTACTGGGCGAAGCCGAAAGACCGCTCGATCGAGGGCGCGGCCTGAGACCGCGTGCGACCACGCAGTTCCACGGACCGAGGAGACCACATGACACGCCACACCTGGAGCGCGCTCGCGACCGCCGCCGCGCTGGCGATCGCGCACGGCGCATTCGCGCAGGGCTACCCGAACAAGCCGATCCGGCTGGTCGTCCCGTTCACGCCGGGCAGCGCGACCGACATCATCGGGCGCGCGGCCGGCGACCGCGTGGCCGCGAGCGTCGGCCAGCCGGTCATCGTGGAGAACCGCCCCGGCGCCGGCGGAACCATCGGGACCGGGCAGGTCGCGAAAGCGGCGCCCGACGGGTACACCCTGGTCGTGGTGTCCTCCGGCCACGTCACCAACCCGGTGCTGTACGGCGACAAGATCACCTACGAGCTGAAGGACCTCACCGGCGTGATCCCGCTCGGATCGCTCCCGAGCGTGCTGATCGCGTCGCCGCAGAGCGGCATCAAGAGCGCGCGGGAGCTCGTCGACACCCTCAAGGCGCGGCCCGGCCAGCTCAACTTCGCGAGCGCGGGGGTCGGCAGCGCCGCGCACGTCAACGCCGAGAAGTTCAAGGCCTCGCTCGGCTTCGACGCGGTGCACGTGCCGCTCAAGGGCACGCCGGAGATTCTGCTCGAGGTGGCGAGCGGGCGCGTGCAGTTCGCCTTCGTGCCGCTCGTGTCGAGCGTCGGTCCGATCCGCGACGGGAAGGTGGTGCCGCTCGGCGTGAGCACGCCGAAGCGCTCGCCGACGCTGCCCGACGTGCCGACGATGGCGGAGGCCGGCTACCCGGGCGGGGAGTACAACTTCTGGGTCGGCGTGCTCGCGCCCGCCGGGACGCCCAGGGACGTCGTCGACCGGCTGCACGCGGAGTTCGCGCAGGCGCTCGGGTCGCCCGAGGTGCGCGAGCGCTTCGCGAAGATCGGCGCGGTGCCGATGCCGATGTCGCCGGCCGAGTTCGACGCCACGATCCTGAAGGAGGCGAACGAGCTCGGCCCGATCATGAAGGCCGCCGGGATCAAGGCCGGCTGATCCGACCCCCGACCACCAGAAAGAGGAGCAGGAAATGACCTTCCGCAGCCATGCGCTGATACTCGCCGCGCCGCTCGCGCTCGCCGCGGGGTTCGCCGCCGCGCAGGAATGGCCGGTGAAGCCGGTGCGCGCGATCATCGCCTTCACCCCGGGCAGCGCGACCGACATCGCCGGGCGCATCGTCGCCGAGAAGCTCGGGGCCGCCCTCGGCCAGCCGGTGGTGGCGGAGAACCGCGTCGGCGCCGGCGGCACGATCGGCGCGAACGCCGTCGCCAAGGCCGACCCGGACGGCTACACGATCCTGGTCAACTCCTCGGCGCACGCATCGTACCCGGCGATGTACGCGCAGCTTCCCTTCGACCCCTTCAAGGACTTCGTCCACCTCACCGCGATCGCGGGCCAGCCCAACGTCGTGGTCGTGAACCCCGACCGCGGCTACAAGTCGCTCGCGGACGTGGTCGCCGCGGCGAAGGCGAAGCCCGGTCAGCTCAACTACGCGTCGGCGGGCGTCGGCAGCGGCACGCACTTCAACGCCGAGAAGTTCCGGCTCGCCGCCGGCCTGGACATCGTGCACGTCCCGCACAAGGGCACGCCCGAGGCGCTCAACGACGTGCTCGCCGGCCGCGTCGAGTACTTCTTCTGTCCGATCACCGCGGCGCTGCCGCAGGTGAAGGGCGGCAAGGTGACGGCGCTGGCGGTGAGCACGCCGAAGCGCTCGGCCCTGCTGCCCGAGGTGCCGACGACGGTCGCGGCCGGCTTTCCCGGATCCGACTACATCCTGTGGGTCGGGATGTGGCTCCCCGCGAAGACGCCGCAGCCGATCGTGCAGAAGCTGCACGCGGCGACGGTGAAGGTGCTCGGCGATCCCGACGTGAAGGAGCGCCTCGCGAAGCTCGGCGCCGACCCGATGCCGATGGGCATGCCGGAGTTCGAGGCGTTCGTGCGCGCGGAGGCGAACGACGCGATCCGGATCGCCAAGGCCGCGGGGATCAAGCCGCAGTAGCCGGTCCGGTCCGCGCGCGGTCGGGCGACTCCCTCCGGGGTCTCCGTGCGCCGTGCGCGGCCGGGCGGCCGAAGGGCGGGATTGCGGGCGTCGGGCTGCGGGCTTAGCCTTGCGACCGGTGCGGGAGGGGTCCGCGCCGCCTTCCGGGAAGCCGCCGATGAAAACCGCAGCGATCCAGGTCATCCGGGACGAGCACCGCTCGATCTTCGCGGTGATCCACGCCCTGGAGTACCTCGCCGAGGGCGTCGACGCGCCCGGCCGCCCGCCCGACTTCCGGCTGCTGCACGCGATCCTCTACTACATCCGGGAGTATCCGGAGCGCCTGCACCACCCGGCCGAGGACCGCGAGCTGTTCGCGCGCGTGCGCGCGCGCACGGCGGAGGCGAACGCGCTGATCGCGGGCCTGGAGGCGGAGCACGCGCGCGGCGAGGCGCGCCTGCACGCGCTCACGACCGCGCTCAACCGCCTCGAGGCGGGCGTGCTGGGGAGCACGGCCGCGTTCAAGGAGGCGGTGCGCACCTTCGCGCACGAGTACCTCGCCCACATGCGCAGGGAGGAGCGCGAGCTGCTGCCGCTCGCCGAGCGCACGCTCGAGGCGAGCGACTGGACCGCGATCCACGGCGCTTTCGCGGCGCACCGCGACCCCGGGTTCGCGGACGGGAGCGCGGGCGAGTTCGACCGGCTGCTGCAGCGGATCGCGGGCATCGCCGCGCCGCCGCTCGGCTTCGGGGAGTGAGCGCGCGTGGGAGAATTGGCGCCGATTCCACAGCGAGGACGTTGACATGGCCGAAGCTTTCATCTGCGACGCGATCCGCACCCCGATCGGGCGCTATGGCGGCGCGCTCGCGGGCGTCCGCACGGACGACCTCGCGGCGCTGCCGCTCAAGGCGCTCATGGCGCGCAACCGCGAGGTGGACTGGGGTGCGCTCGACGACGTGGTGTACGGGTGCGCGAACCAGGCGGGGGAGGACAACCGCAACGTGGCGCGCATGGCGCTGCTGCTCGCGGGGCTGCCGCAGGAGATCCCGGGCGCGACCGTGAACCGGTTGTGCGGGTCGAGCCTGGATGCGACCGCGCTCGCGGCGCGCGCGATCAGGACCGGCGAGATGGCGCTCGCGATCGCGGGCGGGGTGGAGAGCATGACGCGCGCGCCGTTCGTCATGGGAAAGGCGGACAGCGCCTTCGCGCGCAGCGCGGCGATCTACGACACCACCATCGGATGGCGGTTCGTCAACCCGCTGCTGAAGGAGAAGTACGGCATCGACTCGATGCCGGAGACGGCGGAGAACGTCGCCGCGCAATTCGGGGTCGCGCGCGCCGCCCAGGATGCGTTCGCGCTGCGCAGCCAGCAGCGCTGGGCGGCCGCGCACAAGGACGGGTTCTTCCGGCGCGAGATCGCGCCGGTGACGCTCGCGCAGAAGAAGGGCGATCCCAAGGTCTTCGACACGGACGAGCATCCGCGCCCGGAGACGACGATGGAACAGCTCGCGAAGCTGAAGGGCGTGGTGAAGCCGGACGGCACGGTGACGGCGGGCAACGCCTCGGGCGTGAACGACGGGTCGTGCGCGCTCCTCCTCGCGTCGGAAGCGGCGGCGAAGAAGCACGGGTTGCGGCTGCGCGCGCGCGTGCTCGGGGCGGCGGTGGCGGGCCTCGCGCCGCGCATCATGGGGTTCGGGCCGGCGCCGGCGTCCCGGAAGCTGCTGGCGCGGCTGGGGCTGACGATCGGGCAGATGGACGTGATCGAGCTGAACGAGGCGTTCGCGGCGCAGGGGCTGGCGGTGACGCGGGACTTCGGGCTCGCGGACGACGATCCGCGCGTGAACCCGAACGGGGGCGCGATCGCGATCGGGCACCCGCTGGGGGCGTCGGGGGCCCGGCTGGTGACCACGGCGGTGAATCAGCTGGAGCGGGTGAAGGGGCGCTACGCGCTCTGCACGATGTGCATCGGGGTGGGGCAGGGCATCGCGCTCGTGATCGAGCGCTGCTGAACGGGCGTTGCGAATCGCGGCTGACGAACAACCGCACAAGACGAAAGCCCCGCCGCGGCGGGGCTTTCCGTTTGCGCAAGCGGGCTACTGCCTGCGGCGCCGGAAGGCCGCGAGGCCGGCGAGGCCGAGGCCGAGCAGCGCGAGCGCGCCCGGCTCCGGAGTCGTCCCGATCGGGCTGAAGTTGTCGTTCAGCTGCCACGACAGCACGTCGTGGTTGGCGAACGCCGCTCCCGTGCCCGAGGTGAAACCGACGAACGCGTTGGTCGAGCCGAGCACCGTCGCCAGATTCACCGAGTGCGACAGCAAGGGCGCGGCCGGACGCACGACCGACCGGGTGGCGCGCACCTCGAGCAGCTGGCTGCTGCTGTCGTAGTCAACCCACGC
>JAGVSZ010000508.1 GCA_019137045.1 Betaproteobacteria bacterium | reverse complement strand
CGCTCGCGAACCGCGCACTGCTGCGCGCGCGCGCCGGCGACCGGACGGCGGCGCTCGAGGGCTTCCGGGCCGCGCTGTGCGCGGACGCCTGGTCGGCGCCCGCGCTCGAAGGGCTCGTCGGATGGCTGCCGGGCGACGCGGTCCCGCATGCGGACATCGCGCTCGTGCGCGCGATCGTGGAGCGCCACCCCGATCACGCCCAGGCGCACGCGGCGCTCGGCCGGCTGCACCTGCGCGGGTCGTTCGACTGCGCGCCCGCCCTCGAGCACCTCGAGCGCGCGCTCGCGCTCGGGCGCCGCGACGCGGACACGCTGGCCGCGTACGGCGTCGCGCTGCACGAGAGCGGCCGTTTCGACGACGCCCTCGCGGCGTACGACGCGGCGCTCGCGGCGGCGCCCGCGCACGTGCTCGCCCGCTTCCATCGCGCGACGACGCTGCTCACGCTCGGGCGCTTCGGCGCGGCGTGGCCCGACTACGAGCTGCGGCTCGCATCGGAAGACCGTCCGCGCCGCGCCTTCCCGTTCCCGCGCTGGCAGGGCGAGGACCTCGGCGGCAGGACGATCCTGGTGCACGCGGAGCAGGGCATCGGCGACGAGATCCTGTTCGCCTCCTGCCTGCCGCAGGTGATCGCGCGGGCGAAGCGCTGCGTCGTCGACTGCGCGCCGAAGCTCGCCCCGATCTTCGCGCGCTCGTTTCCGTCGGCCACGGTGCACGCGGGGCTGCAGAGCGACCCGGTCGACTGGGCGGCGCCGCTCGGCATCGACGTGCAGATCGCGGTCGGAAGCCTGCCCCTGCACCTGCGGCGCGAGGAGGGCGACTTCCCGCCGCCGACGGCGTATCTGCGCGCCGACGCGGCGAGCGTGGAGCGCTGGCGCGGGCGCCTGCGCGCGCTCGGCCCCGGGCGCGCCATCGGGGTGTCGTGGCGCGGGGGCACGCCGCGCACGCGCACGGAGCGGCGCTCGCTCACGCTCGACGAGTTCGCCCCGGTACTCGCCCTGCCCGGACTCCACTGCGTGAGCCTGCAGTACGGCCCGGACGCCCAGGCGGAAGTCGCGCGCTTCGTCGCGGCGACCGGGATCCGGGTGCACCACTGGCCGGAAGCGGTCGACGACTACGACGAGACCGCCGCGCTCGCCGCGGCGCTGGACGGCATCGTCTCGGTGTGCACGGCCATCGTCCACCTCGGCGGCGCGCTCGGGCGGCCGGTGTGGGTGGCGACGCCGCGGGTGCCCGAGTGGCGTTACGGGATGCGCGGGGAGCGCATGCCCTGGTATCCGGGGGTCCGTCTCTTTCGCCAAACGCACGGCGGCAGCTGGGCGCCGGTGGTGGAGGCCATGCGGCGCGACCTGGCCGCCGCCGCGTAGCGTCCGCAGCCATGCCGGATCGCGCTCGGGACGATGCGGCTGCGCGGCGCGGGCGCATCGAGCAACTGCTCGAGCAGGGCGCGCTCGCCGAAGCGCGCGCGGCGGCCGAGGCGAGCGCCGACCTGCATCCGGACGACGCCGCGCTCAACACCCTGTGTGCGCGCGCGTGCCTCGCGGCCGGCGACGCGGAGGCCGCGCTCGACTACGCGCTCCTCGCCCTGCACCACGACGCGGCGAACGGGCACGCGTTCGAGGCGCAGCTCGGCGCGCTCGAGCGCCTCGGGCGCGCGGACGAGATCCCCGCCGCGTGCGAGGCGCTCCTCGCCGCCAACCCGGGGCACGTGGGCGCGCTGCTGCGCCTCGGGCGGGCGGCGCACGCCGCGCACGATCATCCCCGCGCGGTCGAGTTGTTCACGCAGGCCGTCGAGCGCGAACCGGACCACGCCGGCGCCCTGAACGATCTCGGGCTCTTGCTCGCCCGAGAGTTGGGCGAGTTCGAGCGCGGCGAGGCGCTGCTGCGGCGCGCGCTCGCCGTCGATCCCGAGAATGGCGACGCCAAGGCGAACCTCGCGTGGGTGCTCTGCGAGCAAGGTGCGTACGAGGAGGGGCAACGGCTCTTCGACGAGCAGGTGCGATGCGCGCCAGAGGACCTCGAGCTGCGCCTGATGCGTGCCGTGGCGCGGCTCAAGCACGGTGACTTCGCCGCCGGCTGGGACGAGTACGCCGCGCGCTTCGCGAGCCCGGTGGCGACGCGCCGGCCGTACGGCTTCCCGCCGTGGGACGGCGGCGCGGTGCGCGACGGTGCGCTGCTCGTCTACGGCGAGCAGGGGCTCGGCGACCAGATCATGTTCGCCTCCTGCCTGCCCGACCTGCTCGCGCAGGTGCCCGGCTGCGTCGTCGAGTGCGACCCGCGGCTCGGCACGCTGTTCGCGCGCTCGTTTCCCGCGGCCCGGGTCGTCACCGCGGCGCAGAGCGATCAGCGGCCGGCGTGGCTCGCCGCGGCGCCGCCGATCGGGGCGCAGGCCGCGATCGGAGACCTGCCGCGTCGGTATCGTCGAAGCGCCGCGGGCTTTCCCCGGCATTCGGGTTATCTACGCGCCGATCCGGCGCGCGTGCGCGCGTGGCGCGAGCGCCTTGCGGCGCTCGGGCCGGCGCCGCGCATCGGCCTCTCCTGGCGCGGCGGCACCGCCGCCTCGCGGCGCGGCCTGCGCTCGCTCGAGCTCGGTCAGCTCGCGCCGCTGCTGCGCGCGGTCCCGGCCACGTGGGTGAGCCTGCAGTACACGGACTGCCGCGCCGAGCTCGACGCGCTGCGGCGGGACCACGGCCTCGCCGTCCACCACTGGCAGGCCGCGATCGACGATTACGACGAGACTGCTGCGCTCGTGGCCGCGCTCGATGCGGTAGTGAGCGTGTGCACGGCGATCGTTCACCTCGCCGGTGCGCTCGGCCAGCGCGCGCTCGTGATGGTTCCGTACGCGGCGGAGTGGCGCTACGGCGCCGCGGGCGAGACGATGCCCTGGTACCCGTCGGTCCGGCTGCTGCGGCAGCGCGCGCCGGGCGCGTGGGACGCGGTCGTTGCCGGGCTCGGGCGGGAATTGCTCACGTCCCCCGCCGCGCCAACTTGCTAGACTGCACGCCATGATCCGGATCTACATCGGCTACGACCCGCGCGAGGCCGCCGCCTGGAGCGTGCTCGCGCACAGCATCCACGCGCGCGCGAGCGCGCCGGTCAGCGTGGCGCCGCTCATGCTCACGCAGCTCCGCGGCGTCTTCAAGCGCGAGCGGAACGCGCTGCAGTCGACCGACTTCGCGTTCACCCGCTTCCTCACGCCGTACCTCTCCGGGTACGAGGGCTGGAGCCTGTTCACCGACTGCGACATGCTGATGCTCGACGACGTGGCGCAGCTCTGGGCGCTGCGCGACGAGCGCTACGCGGTGATGGTGGTGAAGCACGATCACCGGCCGCGCGAGCAGGTGAAGTTCCTCGGCCAGCCGCAGACCGCCTATCCGAAGAAGAACTGGTCGAGCGTGATGCTCTTCAACAACGACCGTTGCCGGGCGCTCAGCCCGCAGTACGTCAACACCGCGAGCGGCCTCGAGCTGCACCAGTTCAAGTGGCTGCCCGACGAGGCGCTGATCGGCGCGCTGCCCGCGCGCTGGAACCACCTCGTCGGCTACGATCCGCCGACGCCCGGCGCCGCGCTCGTCCACTACACCCTCGGCGGGCCGTATTTCCACGAGTACCGCAATTGCGAGTACGCGGAGGAGTGGCGGCGCGAGCGCGACCGCATGCTCGCGTGCGAGCAGCGTGCGCCGGCCCCGCAGGCCTGAGGCGCGCGAGCCCGGCCCGGGCGCTCGCGCATGCTCCGCAACCTGATCCGGAGTCTCGCCGGGCGCCGTTCGGGCGCGGACCTCGAGCGCCTGCTCGAGGCGGCGGGCGTTGCCTGCGACCGGGGTGACGCCGAGGAGGCCGAGGCGCTTGCGCGCGCGGCGATCGACTGCGCGCCGACCGATCCCCGCACGCACGAGGTCCTCGCCCGCGCGCTGCGCGCGCGCGGCGCGACCCAGGCCGCGGCGCAGGCGCTCCTCGCGGCGCTCGAGTGCGACCCGGAGAATCTCTCCGCCCGGAACGAGCTCGCAGTGACGCTCCTCGCGCTCGGACGCGCGGAGGAGGCGCTGCAGCTGCTGCGCTGGATCCTGAAGCGCGCGCCCGATCTGCCGGCCGTCCACACGAATCTCGGCATCGCCTGCGAGCGGCTCGGGCGCTTCGACGACGCGCTCGCGGGCTTCGAGCGCGCGGTCGCGCTCGAGCCGGAGCGTGCGGCCGCGCACCATAACCTCGCGCTGTTCCTGCGACGCATCGACCGTCACGAGGCGGCGGAGGCGGCGCTGCGGCGCGCGCACGCGCTCGCCTCCGGCGACGATGCGATCGTGCGCGACCTCGCCGGCGTCGTGCGCGAGCTCGGGCGACCCGCCGAGGCGCGCGTCCTGCTCGAGCCGGTGCTCGAGCGCCGCCCGGGATCGGCCGACCTGCACGTCGCGCTCGCGACGGCCTTGCGGGATCTCGGCGACTTTCCCGGCGCGGCCGCGCAGTTCGAGGACGCGCTGGCGCGCGACCCGGCTCACGGGCTCGCGCGGCTCGGGCGCGGGCTGCTGCGGCTCGCCGCTGCCGACTTCGCGCGCGGCTGGGACGACTACGAGGGCCGGTTCCAGACCGAGGAGTCCCCGCGGCGCGGATTTCCGTTCGCGGACTGGGACGGGGGCAGCTTCGCGGGCCGATCCGTCCTCGTGTACGCCGAACAGGGGCTCGGGGACGAGATCATGTTCGCGAGCTGCCTGCCCGATCTCGCTGCCGAAGCGCGGCGCGTCGTGGTCGAGTGCGACCCGCGTCTCGCGGGGCTCTTCGCGCGCTCGTTTCCGACCGTGACCGTCGTCGGGGCCCCGCGGGACGACCCGAGCGGCTGGCTCGATCGCGCGCGGCCGATCGACGCCCAGGTCGCCGCGGGGTCGCTCCCACGCCGCTACCGCCGCGCCGCGCAGGACTTCCCCGACCGCGCCGGCTACCTGCGGCCCGACCCGGAGCGGGTGCACGGCTATCGCGCCCGGCTGGCGGGACTCGGTCCGGGTCGCAAGATCGGCCTCGCCTGGCGCGGCGGGCTGATGCGCACGCGCCGGTCGGTGCGCTCGATCGAGCCGGAACTGCTCGCGCCGCTCCTTGCGCGCACCGACGTGGCGTTCGTCAGCCTCCAGCGCGGCGAGGTGGAAGCGGATCTCGCGCGCATGCACGCGGCGAGCGGCCGGGCGCCTCTCCACTGGCCCGGCGTGGCGGACGACCCGGAGGAGGCCGGCGCGCTGATGGCGGCGCTGGATGCGACGGTCGCCGTCTGCAGCGCGACGGTCCACCTCGGCGGCGCGCTCGGGCTGCGCGTCCTGGCGCTGGTGCCTGCACATCCGGAGTGGCGGTATCTCGAAAGCGGTGAACGTCTTCCTTGGTACCCCTCCGTCGAGCTGGTGCGGCAGGCGCAGCCCGGCGACTGGAATCCGGTCGTCGAAGCGGTCACCCGGCGCCTGTGATCGAGCGCGTCTCGGGACCCGCACGGTCCGAAGTGACGCTGCACGTCAAGCGTGTGCGTGGCACGACCGTTCGGAAGAAGGGGCAGGCTCCCATAGACTCTGCCTCCATCCAGAAAAGTTATCTCTTTTCAATATGTTAAGAAAGACTTGCGGCAAAAGTCACGCAATGGCATGGCCCTTGCGGGAGGAAGCGCTCAGCGCGTGACGTTCGCGTCGGGCAAACGACAACCACGGAGGGGCCATGCAGCGAATCCAGAAGGGCTTCACCCTGATCGAACTGATGATCGTGGTCGCGATCATCGGCATCCTGGCGGCGGTCGCGCTGCCGGCGTATCAGGACTACACGATCCGCGCGAAGGTGTCGGAGATCATCCTGGCCGCCAGCTCGGCGCGCACGGCGATCACCGAGAAGTACCAGGCGGACCAGGACTCGGCCAACATGGGTAACGGCACGACCATCACCCCGGCCGGCAAGATCACGGGCGCGACGACCACCGGGGCCGGCGTGGTGACGCTGACCGGCAACAACGCGAACACGAGCGTTGGCACCGCCGTCACCGTGACCCTGACGCCG
>JAGVSZ010000122.1 GCA_019137045.1 Betaproteobacteria bacterium | reverse complement strand
GGGAGCCGCCCGGCTCCGGCGGCAGGCGGCGCCGGCGGACGCGCGCCCCGCGCAGGTTCCCTGAGCCCCGGCACTGGCGTCTTGCGCGGGCCTGTCTGGAGCGGCGGCTTCGGCGCAGCGCGCGAGAGCTTGCGGACCGCGCGCGAGCAAGTTCCGCTCAGCCGCGCAAGAAACGCAAAGACCGGCGCCGGCGCGCGCGCCTACGATGCTGCCAGCGCGCGGTGCACCACGCGCGCTGCGGATTCCTCGATGCTGCTCCCCCTCGTCCTCTACCTCGCTCTCGCCACGCTGCTGGTCGCCGGTCTGATCGCGCTCTCGAGCGTGCTCGGCGAGCGTCACGCCGAACCCGCCACCGGCGCGCCGTTCGAATCCGGCATCGTCACCATCGGCGCGGCACGCTACCGCGTCCCGGCGCGGTTCTACCTGGTCGCGGCGCTGTTCGTGATCTTCGACGCCGAGGCGGCGTTTCTCTACGCCTGGGCGGTCGCGGCGCGCGCGGCCGGATGGCTCGGGTACTTCGAGGCGCTCGTGTTCGTCGCGATTCTGGTCGCCGCGCTCGCCTACCTGTGGCGGGCGGGCGCGCTCGACTGGGCACCGCGCGGCCGCCGCGCCGCCGGGCACCCCGATGGAGAACAGGATGCGTTACTGGCTCGACCGGCCGGAATCGACGACGCGCAGCGCCGTTGAGCCTGCGCTCGAGGAGGTCGTGCGCCGCAGCACCCTGCTCGCGCGGCTCGACCGCCTGGTCGCGTGGTCGCGCCGCAACTCGCTGTGGCCCTACAACTTCGGCCTGTCGTGCTGCTACGTCGAGATGGCGACGAGCTTCACCAGCAAGTACGACATCGCCCGCTTCGGCGCCGAGGTGATCCGCGCCACGCCGCGCGAGGCCGACCTGATCGTGATCTCCGGGACGGTGTTCATGAAGATGGCGCCGGTGATCCAGCGCCTCTACGAGCAGATGATGGCGCCGCGCTGGGTGATCTCGATGGGCTCGTGCGCCAACTCCGGCGGCATGTACGACATCTACAGCGTGGTGCAGGGCGTCGACAAGTTCCTGCCGGTCGACGTCTATGTCCCGGGCTGCCCGCCGCGTCCCGACGCGCTGCTCGAGGGCCTGATCCTCCTGCAGCAGGCGATCGGCCGCGAGCGGCGCCCCTTGAGCTGGGTGGTCGGCCCGCAGGGCGTGGAGCGCCGCCCGGCGCCGAGCCTGCGCGACGCCAAGCACGACGCGCGCCGCAGGGCGAGCCTGCTCCGCGGCATGGACGAGGTGTGAGGCGGCGCGGCCATGGGCGCTCCCGACATCCCGCCGCGCGGCATCGAGCACGAACTGGCCGAGCGCTTCGACGCGGGAACGCTGCGGGCGCAGGCGACTGCCGACCGCGTGCCGACCTTCTGGGTGCAGCCGGAACGGCTGCTCGAGGTCCTGCGCTACCTCAAGCGCGACGCGCCCGGACCGTACCCGATGCTCTACGACCTGAGCGCGCTCGACGAGCGCACGCGCGTGCACCGCGACGGACAGCCGGCGAGCGACTTCACGCTCGTGTACCAGCTCGTCTCGTTCGCGCGCAACGCAGACCTCCGGCTCAAGGTGCCGCTCACGGGCGATGCCCCCTCCGTGCCGAGCGCCACCACGCTGTGGCCGGCGGCAAACTGGTACGAGCGCGAGGTCTGGGACCTCTTCGGCGTGCGCTTCGCGGGCCATCCGCACCTGCGCCGGATCCTGATGGCGCCGACGTGGCAGGGGCACCCGCTGCGCAAGGACCATCCCGCGCGCGCCACCGAGATGGGCGAGTACCGCCTGCCGGCCGACAAGGAGCTCGCCGAGCAGGAGGCGCTGCGCTTCCGCCCGGAGGACTGGGGCATGCGGCGGCGCACCGACGCGTCCGACTTCCTGTTCCTCAACCTCGGGCCGAACCATCCCAGCGTGCACGGCGTGTTCCGGATCGTGCTGCAGCTCGACGGCGAGGAGATCGTCGACGCGGTGCCCGACATCGGCTACCACCACCGCGGCGCCGAGAAGATGGCCGAGCGCCAGTCGTGGCACAAGTTCATCCCCTACACCGACCGCATCGACTACCTCGGCGGCTCGATGAACAACCTCCCCTACCTGCTCGCGGTCGAGCGGCTCGCGGGGATAGAGGTACCCGACCGCGCCAAGGTGATACGGGTGATGGTGTGCGAGCTCTTCCGCATCGCGAGCCACCTCGTCTTCTACGGCACCTTCGCCCAGGACGTCGGGGCGCTGTCGCCGGTGTTCTTCATGTTCACCGATCGCGAGCGCGTGTTCGACATCGTCGAGGCGATCACCGGCGGGCGCATGCACCCCGAGTGGTTCCGCATCGGCGGCGTGGCGCAGGATCTGCCGCGCGGCTGGGACGCGCTGGTGCGCGAGTTCGTGCGCTACCTGCCGCCGCGACTGCGCGACTACGACCGGATGGTGCTGCGCAACCGCATCCTGCAGCGGCGCACGCGCGGCATCGGCGCCTACACCACGGCCGAAGCGATCGAGTGGGGCGTCACCGGGCCGGGGCTGCGCGCCTGCGGCTGCGACTGGGACCTGCGCAAGCGGCGCCCCTACGCCGGCTACGACCAGTTCGAGTTCGACGTGCCGCTCGGCCGCAACGGCGACAGCTACGACCGCTGCGCGGTGCGCGCGGAGGAGATCCGCCAGAGCCTGCGCATCGTCGAGCAGTGCCTCGAGAACATGCCGCAGGGCGACTACAAGGCCGACCACCCGCTCGCCGCGCCGCCGCGGAAGGAACGCACGCTGCACGACATCGAGACGCTCATCAACCACTTCCTCGCCGCGAGCTGGGGCCCGGTGATCCCTCCGGGCGAGGCCTACGCCGCAGTCGAGGCGACCAAGGGCCTGACCGGCTACTACCTCGTGAGCGACGGCGGCACCGCGCCCTACCGCGCGCGCATCCGCACCCCGTCATTCCCGCACCTCCAGATGATCCCGCTCATCTGCCGCGGGCTGATGATCCCCGACCTGATCGCCATCCTCGGCAGCATCGATTTCGTGATGGCGGACGTCGACCGCTGATGGCGCACGCATGCTGAGCGCGGACGAGAAGCGCGAACTCGACGCCGAAGCGGCGCACTACCGCGACCGCCGCGCACTCGGCATCGAGGCGTTGAAGATCGTGCAGCGCCACCGCGGCTGGATCTCGGACGCGGCGCTCGGCGACGCCGCGGCCGCGATCGGCCTCCCGCCGGCGGAACTCGAGGGCGTGGCGAGCTTCTACAACCTGCTCTTCCGCCGGCCGGTGGGGCGCCACGTCGTCCTCGCCTGCGACGGGGTCAGCTGCTGGATCGCGGGCTGCGAGCGGCTGCTCCAGGCGGCGGCCGAACGGCACGGGCTGCGGCCCGGCGAGACCGACGCGGACGGGCGCTTCACGCTGCTTCCGGTGGCGTGCCTCGGCGCGTGCGACCGCGCGCCGGTCGCGCTCGTCGACGAAGACCTGCACGGCAACCTCGATCCCGAGCGCCTCGCCGAAGTGCTGGCGCGCTACGGCTGACGATGGACCGGCCGCTGACCGGGAACATCGGCCCCGACGGCCCGCTGGATCTCGCCGGGTACGAGCGCGCGGGCGGCTACCAGGCGCTGCGCAAGGCGCTGCGCGACCTCGCGCCCGCGGACGTGACCAAGATGGTCAGCGACTCGGGCCTGCGCGGACGCGGGGGCGCCGGATTCCCGACCGGACAGAAGTGGAGCTTCGTGCCGATGGGCGCCGCGGCGCCGCGCCCCAAGTACCTGGTGGCGAACGCCGACGAGATGGAGCCGGGGACGTTCAAGGACCGGCTGCTGATGGAAGGCGACCCGCATCTCCTCGTCGAAGGCATGATCCTCGCCGCGTACGCGGTCCAGGCGGACGTCGCGTACGTGTTCATGCGCGGCGAGTACCACTTGCCCGCGCGCCGGGTGCGGCAGGCCATCGGCGAGGCGTACGCGCGCGGCTATCTCGGGCCGGACATCCTCGGCAGCGGCTACCGCCTCGAGATGCACGTGCACACGAGCGCCGGCCGGTATCTCTGCGGGGAGGAGACCGCGCTCCTCAACGCGCTCGAGGGCAAGCGCGCCATTCCGCGCGCGAAGCCGCCCTTCCCGCAGGCGGCCGGCCTGTGGGGCAAGCCGACGGTGGTGAACAACGTCGAGACGCTGTGCAACGTGCCGCACATCGTCGCGCGCGGCCCGGCCTGGTACCGGGGGCTCGGCCGCACCCGCGACGCCGGCACCAAGATCTACGGCGCGAGCGGCAAGGTGCGGCGGCCCGGCGCGTGGGAGCTGCCGATGGGCACGCCGATCCGGGAGATCCTCGAGGAGCACGCGGGCGGAATGCGCCCGGGCCACGCGTTCCGCGGCCTGCTGCCCGGCGGCGCCTCGACCGACTTCCTCGTCGCCGAGCACCTCGACCTGCCGATGGACTTCGACTCGATCGCGCACGCGGGCAGCCGCCTGGGGACCGGGACGATGATCGTCCTCGACGACCGGACCTGTCCGGTCGGCATGGTGCGCAACCTCGAGTGGTTCTTCGCCCGGGAATCGTGCGGCTGGTGCACGCCGTGCCGCGACGGGCTGCCCTGGGTCGCGTACGTGCTCGACGACCTCGAGGACGGGCGCGGGCGCCCCGAGGACCTCGCGCTCCTCGCCGAGCAGGCGCGACTGCTCGGGCCGGGGCACACCTACTGCGCGCACGCGCCCGGGGCGATGGAGCCGCTGCAGAGCGCGCTCAAGTACTTCGGCGACGATTTCGCGCGGCACGCGCACGAGCACCGCTGCCCTTGGAGATGAGCGTGGCGGCGCCCCTGTACATCGACGGCCGCGAGCATCCGTCCCGCCCGGACCGCAACCTCCTCGAGGTGTGCCTCGCACTCGGGCTCGACCTGCCCTACTTCTGCTGGCATCCCGCGCTCGGCTCGGTCGGCGCCTGCCGGCAGTGCGCGGTGAAGCTGTACAAGGACGAGCACGACCGCGCGGGCCGGATCGTGATGTCGTGCATGCCGCCGGCGGCGCCCGGCACGCGCATCTCGCTCGCGGACCCGGAGGCGCACCATTTCCGCGCGAGCGTCATCGAGTGGCTGATGACCAACCACCCCCACGACTGCCCGGTCTGCGACGAGGGCGGCGAGTGCCACCTGCAGGACATGACGGTGATGACCGGCCACACCTATCGCCGCTACCGCGGGACGAAGCGCACGTTCCGCAACCAGCACCTCGGCCCGTTCGTCAACCACGAGATGAACCGCTGCATCACCTGCTACCGGTGCGTGCGCTTCTACCGTGACTACGCCGGAGGGCACGACCTCCAGGCGCTCGCGTCGAAGAATCACGTCTACTTCGGCCGCGACAGCGACGGGACGCTCGAGAGCGAGTTCAGCGGCAACCTCGTCGAGGTCTGCCCGACGGGCGTCTTCACCGATCGCACGCTCAAGCCCCACTACACGCGCAAGTGGGATCTGCAGAGCGCGCCCTCGGTATGCGTGCACTGCGGGGCCGGCTGCAACACGCTGGTCGCAGAGCGCTACGGCAGGCTGCGCCGGGTCCTCAACCGCTACAACGACGCGGTCAATGGCTTCTTCCTGTGCGACCGCGGCCGTTTCGGCCACGGCTTCGTGCACGCCGACCAACGGCTGCGCACGCCGCTCCTGCGCGCGCCGGACGAGGAAGCGCCGCGCCCGGCCGCGCGCGCCGACGCCCTCGTCCGCGTCGGCAAGCTCCTCGAGGACCGCGGCGCGGTCCTCGGGATCGGCTCGCCGCGCGCCTCGCTCGAATCGAACTTCGCCCTGCGCGCGCTGGTCGGCGAGTCGAACTTCGTCGCCGGCGTGTCGGACGGCGAGCGGCCGCTGCTCGCCCTCGTCCTGCAGCTGTGCCGCGAGCTGCCGGTGGCGGTCGCGACGCTGGGCGAGATCGAGGGCGCGGGCGCCGTGCTCGTCCTCGGGGAGGACGTGTGCGCCACCGCGCCGCGCGTCGCGCTCGCGCTGCGCCAGTCGGTGCGCAACGGCGGGTTC
>JAGVSZ010000281.1 GCA_019137045.1 Betaproteobacteria bacterium | reverse complement strand
GGGACGCCCGCGCGCAGCTGCGCGAGGAGCCGCTCGCGCTCGGCGCGCGCGCGCTCGGCCGCCGCGCGCTTGACCGGGCCGTACCCGCGCACGCGGTCGGGCAGCGCCGCGATCTCCGCGACGAGCGCCCGGTTGTCCGGCGTGAGGACCGGCAGGAGCGCGCGCATGGTGGCCTCGTACTCGGCCACCAGCTCGCGTTCGAGCCGGCGCTCCGCGCTGCGTGCGAACGGGTCGAGCGCCGAGCCGCGCAGGCGCTTGAGGCGGGCAAGCAGGCGGAGCGCGCCGAGCGCCCAGCGCCCGTACGCGCGCTTCGTGCGCGCCCCGAACGGCGCGAGGTGCACCCGCACGCGGTAGTCGCCCTCGAATGCCTGCGCGAGCGCCGCGTCGAAGCGTCCGTCGGCGTAGAGCCGCGCGACCTCGTACTCGTCCTTCGCCGCGAGCAGGCGGAAGTAGCTGCGCGCCACGGCCTCGGTCAGGGGCCGGTCCTGGACGCCGAGCGCGCCCTCGGCCTGACGCGTCGCCTCCACGAACGCGGTGTAGCGGCGCGCGTACGCGGCGTCCCGGTAGCCGGCGAGCTCCCGCGCCCGGGTGGCCACGAGGTCGTCGAGCGAAACGCGCAGCGGCCGCGCGATCCCGGCCGCCGCTTCGACGCGCGCGAGGTCGACCGCGGCCCGCCGCCCCCACTCGAACGCCGCGGCGTTCATCGCCACCGCCGCCCCGTTCAGCTCGACCGCGCGCAGGATCGACGCGCGCGCGAGCGGCACCAGCCCGCGCTGCCAGGCGTAGCCGAGGAGCAGCATGTTCGCGGCGAGCGCGTCGCCGCACAGGGCGGTGGCGAGCCGCGACGCGTCGAGGAACTCGGCGCCGCCCGCGCCGACCGCGGCCCGCAGCTCGGCCTCCATCGCGGCGACCGGAAAGGGCGCTTCGGGCCGCGCCACGAACTCGCCGGTGATCTGCCGGGCGCGGTTGACGACCGCGCGCGTGAACCCGGCGCGCACGCGGGAGAGCGCTTCGGGGGCGCCCGACGCGACGAGGTCGCCCCCGAGGAGCACGTGCGCCTCGCCGCTCGCGATGCGCGCGGCGTGGATTGCGTCCGGGCGGTCGGCGATCCGCACGTGGGAGTACACGGTGCCCGCCTTCTGCGACAGCCCGGTCTGGTCGAGGACGGTGACCGCCTTGCCTTCGAGGTGCGCGGCCATGCCGAGCAGGGCGCCGATCGTGACCACGCCGCTCCCGCCCACGCCGGTGACGAGGATCCCGTACGCCGCGGCGGTGGCGGGCGGCGCGGGCTCGGGCGGCGGGGGCGCGTCCCAGGAGGGCGCGGCCGGCCGGCGCCGCCGGGCGCCCTCCACCGTGACGAAGCTCGGGCAGTACCCGGCGACGCACGCGAGGTCGTCGGTGCAGCTCGACGGGTCGATCGCGCGCTTCTCGCCCAGGGGCGTGTCGACCGGAACGAGCGCGAGGCAGTTCGACTTCGCGCCGCAGTCCCCGCAGTCGTCGCAAACGAGCTCGTTGATGAACGCGTGCGTCGCGGCCGCCGCGTGCGTGCCGCGCTTGATGCGCCGGCGCTTCTCGGTCGCGCACAGCTGGTCGTAGATGAGCGCGCTCACGCCCGGCACCTCGCGCAGCTCGCGCTGCGTGCGCTCGAGCTGCGCGCGCGGCCGGATCTCGACGCCGCGCGCGAAGCCGGGGTTCGGGCCGTAGTGCGCCGGGTCGTCGGCGATCACCACGATGCGCGCGACGCCTTCGTCGGCGAGCTGGCGGGTGATCTGCGGCACGGTGAGCGTGCCGTCGATCGGCTGGCCGCCGGTCATCGCGACCGCGTCGTTGTAGAGCAGCTTGTAGGTGATGTTCACCTTCGCCGCGACCGCCGCGCGGATCGCGAGCAGACCGGAGTGGAAGTAGGTCCCGTCGCCCATGTTCGCGAACACGTGCGCGGTGCCGGAGAACGGCGCGGTGCCGACCCAGCTCGCCCCTTCGCCGCCCATCTGGCTGATGGTGAGCGTGTCGCGCCCCATCCACACCGCCATCAGGTGGCAGCCGACGCCGCCGAGCGCGCAGCTGCCCGCGGGCACCTGCGTGGAGGTGTTGTGCGGGCAGCCGGGGCAGAACCACGGCGTGCGCACGAGCGGGAAGCGCGGGCGCCCGAGCACGCGGTCGGTGGCGTCCAGCACCGCGAGCCGCTCGGCGATGCGGGTCGAGTTGTAGAAGCGGCCGATGCGCGCGGCGATCGCGCGCGCGATCACTCCCGGCTCGAGCTCCGCGGTGGGCGGCAGGAGCCAGCTCCCGTGGTGCTCACCCCACTCGCCGCGGTCGTCGAACTTGCCGATCACGCGCGGGCGCACGTCCTCGCGCCAGTTGTAGAGCTGCTCCTTGAGCTGGTACTCGAGCAGCTGGCGCTTCTCCTCGACCACCAGGATCTCCTCCAGCCCCGCGGCGAAGCGCCGCACGCCTTCGGCCTCGAGCGGCCAGACGAGCCCCGCCTTGTAGAGCCGGATGCCGGCGCGCGCGGCCTCCGCCGCGTCGATCCCGAGGTCCTCGAGCGCCTGCAGCACGTCGCGGTAGGCCTTGCCGCAGGTGAGGATGCCGAAGCGGGCGCGCGGCGAGTCGATCACCGTGCGGTCGAGGCCGTTCGCGCGCGCGTACGCGAGCGCGGCGTAGACCTTGTACTCCTGCATCCGCCGCTCCTGCGCGAGCGGCGGGTCGGGCCAGCGCAGGGAGACGCCGTCCTTCGGCAGCGGGAAGGACTCGGGCGCGCGCGGCGCCACCCGGGCGGGGTCGATCTCCACCGTTCCCGAGCTCTCGGCGACGTCGCCCGACAGCTTGAGCCCCACCCAGCAGCCCGAGTAGCGCGACATCGCCCAGCCGTGCAGCCCGTAGTCGAGCACCTCCTGCAGGTCCGCGGGCGCGAGCACCGGCATGGCGGCAGCCGAGAACTGGTGCTCGCTCTGGTGCGCCACCGCCGAGGACTTCGCGCTGTGGTCGTCGCCGGCCACCACCAGCACGCCGCCGTGGCGCGACGTGCCGGCGTAGTTGGCGTGCTTGAAGACGTCGGCGCAGCGGTCGACTCCCGGCCCCTTGCCGTACCACATGGCGAACACGCCGTCGCGCTCCGGCCTGGGGAAGAGGTGCAGCTGCTGCGTGCCCCACACCGCCGTGGCGGCGAGCTCCTCGTTCACCCCCGGCTGGAAGCGGATGCCGCGCGCGGCGAGGTGCGGCTCCGCCTCGACCAGCGCGCGGTCGAGCGCCCCGAGCGGCGAGCCGCGGTAGCCCGAGACGAACCCCGCCGTGTTCAGCCCGGCGGCGCGGTCGCGGTCGGCCTGCAGCAGCGCGAGGCGCACCAGCGCCTGCACGCCGGTGAGGAAGACGCGGCCGCGCTCGAGGACGTACTTGTCCTCGAGCGTCGGAGCGGACGCGCTCACGTGCGCGCCCTCAGCGGATCAGGCGCCACTCCCCGTTCTGGACCCGCACCATCACGCGCGCGCGTTCGTCCATGCCGTTGTGGTTCGTCGGGCTCATGTTGTAGACGCCGTGCGTGCCGACCACGTTCTTGACGTTCTCGAGCGCAGCGCGCAGCGCGACGCGGAACTCGGGGGTGCCCGGTTTCGCCTTTTTCAGGGCCTCGGGCACCGCCGCGGCGACGAGCAGCGTCGCGTCGTACGAATACGCGGAGAAGGCATTGCGGGAGTTCGGCCCGTACTCGGCCTCGTACCGCTTGTTGAAATCGGTCGCGACCTGCTTGATCGGGTTCGAGTCGGGCAGGTCGGCGGCCACCATCACCGGCCCGCTCGGCGCGATCGCGCCCTCCACGTTCTTGCCGCCGACGCGGATGAAGTCCTGGCCGATCACGCCGTGGGTCTGGTAGACGCGCCCCTTGAAGCCGCGGTCGGCGAGCGTGATCTGCGGCAGCGCGCCGGGCGTGCCCGAGCCGCCCACCATCACCGCGTCCGGCGCGGCGGCCATGAGCTTGAGGATCTGCGCGTTCACGCTCGTGTCGGGCCGGTTGAACCGTTCGCTCGCCACGATCTTGATGCCGGCCGGGTCGGTTGCCGCGGTGAGGCCCTTCAGCACGATCTCGCCCCACGAGTCGTTGTAGCCGATGTAGCCCACGCTCTTCACGCCGTTCGCCTTCATGTCGTCGACGACGCCCGCGATCATGAGCGGCACCGGCTGCGCCACCCAGAAGACCCAGGGATACTTGTCCGGCGGCGGCGCGACCGGGGCGAGCGCGATCTGCGGCGTCTTCGTCTCCAGCGCGACTCCGGCGACCGCGAGCACCGAGGGGGTAGTGGTGGAACCGAGAATGACGTCGACCTTGTCCTCGCTGACGAGCCGGCGCGCGTTGCGCACCGCGTTGGTGGGGTCGGTCGCGTCGTCGAGCACGATGTAGCGCACCTTCTCGCCGCCCATCGTGGTCGGGGCGATCGTGAACGCATTGCGGTACGGGACCCCGATCGAGGCGGCCGGCCCGGTGGCGCTCAGCGTCACCCCGATGGTGACCTCGGCGTGCGCGAGCGGCGCAGCGACCGCGAGCGCGCAGGCGCCCGCAAGAACGATGGACTTCCTCATGACAGCGTCTCCTCTCCTCGTTGCGCGCGGCGGCAGCCGCGCCGGTTGACCGACGCCGCGCGCGCTCTCAGCGGCCGTCGGGTTTCGCGCCGGTCAGCGCGATGATCTTGCGGTAGCGCTCGATGTCCCGTCTGATCCAGTCCTCCAGCCCCTCCGGCGTGCTCGGCGCGGGGTCGACGCCCACGCCGGCGAGGCGCTCCGCGACCGCCGGGGTCGCGAGCCCGCCGACGATCGCGGCGTTCAGCCGCGCGAGCGCATCGCGCGGCGTGCCCGCGGGCGCGAGGACGCCATACCAGTTCAGCAGCACGAACTCGGGGTATCCGGACTCGGCGAAGGTCGGCACCTCCGGCGCGACGCCCGCGCGCGCCGGCCCGGTCACCGCGAGCGCGACCATCTTGCCGGCACGCGCCTGCCGGATGCCGTTCGCGGCGACGATGAACATCAGGTTGACCTGGCCGCCGAGGAGGTCGGCGAGCGCCGGCCCCCCGCCCTTGTACGGCACGTCGAGGATGCTCACGCCCGCCATGCGCTTGAACCACTCGAAGCCGAGGTAGTGCGGGCTGCTGGTGCCGAGCGAGGCGAAGCTGAGCCTGCCGGGGTTCGCCCTGGCCGCCGCGACCAGCTCGCCGAGCGTCTTTGCGTTGGTCGCGGGATGCGCGACCAGCATCAGCGGCGAGGTGGACACGCGCGCGACGAACGCGAAGTCCTTGAGCGAGTCGTACGGCAGGCCGGCGCCGAACGCGGCGTTGATCGAGTGGAAGTCGGTGGTGAGGAGCAGCGTGTGGCCGTCCGGCGCCGCGCGCGCGACCGCCTCGGTGGCGATGATCGAGTTCCCGCCCGGGCGGTTCTCGACCACGACCGGCTGGCCGAGCTCCTTCTGCAGGTGCTCGCCGAGCGCGCGCGCCGCCACGTCGGTCCCGCCGCCGGGCGGGAACGGCACCAGGATGCGCAGCGGCTTGGTCGGGAACGCCTGCGCGAGCGCGTGCGGCGCGGCGAGCGCCAGGGCGAGCAGCGCGCAGCAGAGCGCCGCGATGGACTTGCGCTTCATGCGATGACTCCTGCCTTCTCCAGCGCCTCGACGTCCCGGTCCGCATACCCCGCCTCGCGCAGCACCGCGCGGGTGTGCTCGCCGTACTTCGCCGGGAACGGCAGCACGGTGCGGCCGTCGGGCCGGTCCACGGCCATCGGCTGCATGCGGATCGTCTTGCCGGCCGGCGTGACGGTCGCGGTCAGGCGCGACTGCAGCGCCGGCAGCGCGCGCACCGCCGGGATGTCGTGGATCAGCGTGTTCGGGATGGTGGCGCGCCGCAGGTCGGCCGCGATCTCCGCCGCGGGGTACTTATGCGTCACCGCGGCGATGTCGGCGTGGATCTGCGCACGCTCCTTGTGGCGCCCTTCGTTCGTCTTGCGCACCTCGTTCGCGCACGAGGCGAAGCGCGGGAGGTCGGTGAACCGCTTCCACT
>JAGVSZ010000361.1 GCA_019137045.1 Betaproteobacteria bacterium | reverse complement strand
CCCGTCGGCGGAGAGCGCGGCGGCGCGGTACGCGGCGGCGCGCCCCGCGGCGCGCGGGTTGAGGACGAGGCGGACTTCCGCGCTCACGGCTGCACCGCCGTGCGCAGGTGGCAGGCCACCAGGTGTCCCGGGCGCACTTCCGTCATCGCGGGCTCCTCGCGCCGGCAGCGCTCCTCCGCGTACGGGCAGCGGGTGTGGAAGCGGCAGCCGGGCGGCGGCGTGATCGGGCTCGGCACGTCGCCCTGGAGAATGATGCGCTTCTTCTTCGCCTGCGGGTCGGGCACCGGGACGGCCGACAGCAGCGCCTCGGTGTAGGGGTGCTGCGGGTCGCGGAAGAGCGTGCGCTTGTCGGTCAGCTCGACGATCTTGCCCAGGTACATCACCGCCACGCGGTGGCTGATGTGCTCGACCACCGCGAGGTCGTGCGCGACGAAGAGGTACGAGACGCCGAACTCCGCCTGCAGGTCCTCGAGCAGGTTGATCACCTGCGCCTGCACCGAGACGTCGAGCGCGGACACCGGCTCGTCGCACACGATCAGCTTCGGCCGCACGGCGAGCGCCCGCGCGATGCCGAGTCGCTGGCGCTGGCCGCCGGAGAACTCGTGCGGGTACTTCACCATCTGGTCGGGCCGCAGGCCCACCTTCTCGAAGAGCCACGCCACCTGCTCGCGCGCGCGCGCCGCGCCGAGCCGCTCGTAGTTGCGCAGCGGCTCGGCCACGATGTCGGCGGCGCGCAGGCGCGGGTTGAGCGAGGAGTACGGGTCCTGGAACACCGCCTGCAGCTCGCGGCGCACCGGGCGCATGGCGGCGCGGCCCAGGCCCTCGATGCGGCTGCCGCGCCACTCGATCGTGCCGGCGGTGGGATCGACCAGGCGCAGGATGGTCTTCCCGGCGGTCGACTTGCCGCAGCCGGATTCGCCCACCAGTCCGAGCGTCTCGCGCTCCGCGATCGAGAAGCTGATGCCGTCCACCGCGTGCACCTTCGCCACCGCGCGGCCGAGCAGGCCCTTGCGCACCGGGTAGTGCTTGCGCAGGTCGCGGACCTCGAGCAGCGCGCTCACGCCGGCGCTCCCGCGAGGCGCCCGGCCTCCCAGCACGCCACCCAGTGCCCCCCGTCCTTCTCCTCGAGCGGCGGATACTCGGCCGCGCAGCGCGCGGTCGCGTGCGGGCAGCGCGGCGCGAAGAGGCACCCCGGGACCGCCTCCTTCAGCGAGGGCACCATGCCCGGGATCTCGGCGAGCCGCTTGCGCCCGCCCCCCGCGGCCTCCTGCGCGAGGCGCGGGATCGAGCCGAGCAGCCCGCGCGTGTACGGGTGCAGCGGGCGCGCGAAGAGCGCCGCGACCGGCGCCTCCTCGACCTTGCGCCCGGCGTACATCACCACGACGCGCTGCGCCATCTCAGCCACCACGCCGAGGTCGTGCGTGATCAGGACGATCGCCGCCCCGGTCTTGGCCTTCAGCTCGCGCATCAGGTCGAGGATCTGCGCCTGGATGGTGACGTCGAGCGCGGTGGTCGGCTCGTCGGCGATCAGGAGCTTCGGGCTGCACGAGAGCGCCATCGCGATCATCACGCGCTGGCGCATTCCGCCGGAGAGCTCGTGCGGGTACTGCGTCACGCGCCGCTCGGGCTCGGGGATCTTCACCAGGTGCAGCATCTCGACCGCGCGCGCGAGCGCGCCGCGCTGGTCCAGCCCGGCGTGCAGCACGAGCGCCTCGGCGATCTGGCTGCCGATCGTGAGCACCGGGTTGAGCGAGGTCATCGGCTCCTGGAAGATCATCGAGATCTCGTTGCCGCGGATGGCGCGCATCTCGGCCTCGCTCAGCCCGAGCAGGTCGCGGCCCGCGAACGCGAGCCGCCCGGAGACGATCTTCCCCGGCGGCGAGGCGATCAGCCGCAGGACCGAGAGCGAGGTCACGCTCTTGCCGCAGCCCGACTCGCCCACCACCGCGAGCGTCTCGCCGTGGTGCACGCGGTAGGAGACGCCGTCCACCGCGCGCACGATCCCGTCGCGCGTGTAGAACCAGGTGCGCAGGTCCTCGACTTCCAGCAGCGGCGCGGCCCGTGCGTCCATCGGCTACATCCTGCGCGCGAGGCGCGGGTCGAGCGCGTCGCGCAGGCCGTCGCCGAGCAGGTTCACGGCGAGCACGGTGAGCGACAGGAACGCGCCCGGGATCAGGATGAGCCAGGGCTTGAGCTGGAACAGGCTGCGCGCCTCGGCCATGATGTTGCCCCAGCTCGGGATGTTGAGCGGCGTGCCCGCACCGATGAAGGACAGGATCGCCTCGGTGATCATGGCGGAGGCGAAGATGTAGGTGCCCTGCACCAGCAGCGGCGCGACCGTGTTCGGCAGGATGTGGCGCACCAGCGTGCGCGCGACGCCGGTGCCCGCGGCGGTCGCCGCCTCGACGAACGGCTGCTCCCGCAGGCCGAGCACCAGGCTGCGCACGAGGCGCACCACGCGCGGGATCTCGGACACCGTGATCGCGAACACGACGTTCTCCAGGCTCGCCCTGGTGAGCGCCATCAGCGCGATCGCGAGCAGCACGGACGGGATCGACATCAGGCCGTCCATCACGCGCATGACGATCGCGTCGGCCCAGCGGACGAAGCCGGTCACCAGCCCGATCGCGAGCCCGACCAGCGTCGAGAGGATCGCCACCGCGATGCCGACGGTGAGCGACACGCGCGCGCCGTAGATGACGCGGCTGTACACGTCGCGCCCGAGCATGTCGGTGCCGAACCAGTACTCGCCCCACGGGTCGCGCAGCCGCCGCACCGGCGACATCGCCTGCGGATCCACCGTGCCGAGCCACGGCGCGGCGAGCGCGATGGCGATCATCGCGAGCAGCACGACGGCGCCGAAGATCGCGGTCGGATGCCGGCGCAGGGCGTCCTTGAAGCGCGCGACGGTGGGCGAGGCCGAGCGCGCGGCGCTGATCGATGCGGCCGCGGCAGCCATGTCAGTACCGGATGCGCGGGTCGAGCAGGGTGTAGCTCAGGTCGACCGCGAGGTTGATGAGCACGTACGCCGCCGAGAAGAGCAGCGTCACCGCCTGGATGATCGGGTAGTCGCGCCGCAGGATCGCGTCCACCGTCAGCCGCCCGACGCCGGGGATCGCGAACACGGTCTCGGTCACCACCACGCCGGAGATGAGCTCGACGCGCGCGTGATGCGCGCGATCAGCGCCATGTACACCGTGCCGAGCGCGACGCTCGGCAGGATCATGTGGCGCAGGAACGGCCACCAGCCTTCCCTGATGCTGACGTAGCCCTGCACCGGCAGCCAGCCGAGCTGGATCGAGAACAGCATGATGAGGAGGTAGGCGAACACGAACACCGGCAGCGAGAAGCCGAGCACCGAGAACCCCATCACCACGCGGTCGACCCAGGTCCCGGCGCGCCACGCGGCGATCACGCCGACCGGGACGGCGACGAGCACCGTCACGACGAGCGTGCAGAGCGTGAGCGCGAGCGTCGGCTCGATGCGCTGCGCGATCAGCAGCGACACCGGCAGGTTGGTGAAGATCGACACGCCGAGGTCGCCGTGCGCGAGCGCCCACAGCCAGGCGCCGAAGCGCACCAGGTAGGGCTGGTCGAGGCCGAGGTTGGCGCGGATGCGCGCGATGTCCTCGTCGGTGGCGATGTCGCCCGCGATGATCGCCGCCGGGTCGCCCGGACTGATGTACAGCAGCGAAAAGACGAACAGCGCGACCACCCCCATCACGGGGATGGTCGCGAGGACGCGCTTTACGAAATAGGCGAACACGCGCCGAAGCGCGCGGTGGGTGGGGTTATTTCTTCTCGACGTTCCACATCAGGGTCATCGGCGAGACCAGGATGCCCGCCAGGTTCGAGCGGTACGCCGTCGGGATGATGAACTGCGCGGTCGGAATGTACGGCACCATCTCGAAGGCGCGCGCCTGCATCTGCTCGGCGATCTTCTTCTGCGCCGCCAGGTCGGGCGCGGCGAACCACTGGTCGCGCAGCGCCTCCATCTTGGCGTCGGTCGGCCAGCCGAACCACGACTTCTCGCCCGCCCCCCGCAGCGGGGTGTTCAGCGCGGGCGTGGTCAGGTCCGGCCCGACGAACCAGGTGTGGAAGATCGACCAGCCGCCCTTCTCCACCGGCTCCTTGGACGAGCGGCGCGTGATCAGCGTGCCCCAGTCGCCCGCCTGCAGCTCGGCGTTGAGCCCGGCCTTGCGCAGGATCTCGGTCGTGATCAGGGCCTGCGGGTGGACGATCGGCTGGTCGGTGGCGTCGAGCACCACGATCTTCTCGCCCTTGTAGCCGGACTCCTTGATGAGCTGCTTCGCCTTGTCGAAGTCGCGCTTGCCGGTGAGCACCGCGGAGCCGGCGCTGTTCGCGAGCGGGGTGCCGCAGGTGAAGTACGACGCGCAGGGCTTGCCGTTCTTCGGGTCGCCGGCGATGCCGATCGCGTAGTCCTGCTGGTTCACGATGTACAGCACCGCTTCGCGCAGCTTGGCGTTGTTGAACGGCGGCTGCAGCTGGTTGAAGCGGATCAGGCCGATCGAGCCGAGCGGGTCGGTGTTCTCGATCTTGACGTCCTTGTTCTTGGACAGCACCGGGATCAGGTCGGGCGGGAGCTGCTGCCACCAGTCGACCTCGCCCGAGTTGAGCGCCGCCGCCGCGGTCGCCGAGTCGGGGATGTAGAGCCACTCGACGCGGTCCACCTTCACCACCTTGCCGCCCGCCGCCCACGACGGCGCCTCCTTGCGCGGCACGTAGTCGGTGTTCTTGACGTACACGACCTTGTTCCCCGGCACCCACTCCTCCTTCACCATGCGGTACGGGCCGGAGCCGGTCGGGTCGCTGATCTGCTGGAACGGGTCGGTCTTGGCGACGCGCTCCGGCATGATGAAGGGCACGTTCGACGAGGGCTTGCCGAGCGCCTCGAGCACGTACGGGAACGGCTTCTTCAGCTTCAGGCGGAAGGTCTTGTCGTTGACCGCGGTCCAGCTCTCGGTCATCTCGTCGAGCTTCTGGCCGAGCACGTCGCGCTTCGACCAGCGCACGACCGAGGCGATGCAGTCGGCCGCGCGCACCGGCTGGCCGTCGTGGAACTTCAGCCCGTCGCGCAGCGTGAACGTGTAGGTGAGCTTGTCCGGGCTCACCTCCCACTTGTCCACCATCTGCGGCTGGATCTGGAACTTGCCGTCGGTGGCGAAGAGCGTGTCGTACACCATGTAGCCGTGGTTGCGCGTGATGTACGCGGTGGTCCAGATCGGGTCGATCGCGCGCAGGTCGGCCTCGGGGATGAACCGGATCACCTTCTGCTGCGCCGCAGCGGGGCCGGCGGCGAGCGCGCCGGCCGCGAGCGTCGCGGCGAGCGCAAGGGCGCGGATGCGAACGGGAAGGGGCTTGCTCATCGGACTCCTCCTGGGCGTGGGTCGGCGGTCGCGGAGGCGGGACGACCGCACCCGCGGCCGCTCGACGCCTCCTCGAAGCGCTTCGCGCCGAGCGCGCGAGGTCTTCGGAGCGGCGATTCTGCCCCAGTTTGACGCGGCCCGGCAATGCGGCCGGGCGGCGGGGCTAGGTCTGGCCCGGAGCGTGCTGCACGCGGTGGGCGTGCAGCGCGCGCTCCTTCCAGTACAGGCCCGCCAGCCGCAGCGCGAGCGTGTCGACGGCACCGAGCGGCGCGCCGGCGAACTCGAGCACGCGCGCCGGGCGCGTGCCGTCGCCGTCGATGCGCTGCACCACCTTGCCGTCCAGGCCGGAGTACTTCTTGGCGAGCTCCGCCACTTCCTCGTCGGTCGCGTCCGGCGGCACGTTGCCGATCCAGAGTCTCTCGCTCATCGGGGATCTCCTCGCGGCGTCCTCACGCCATGATGTTCACGCCGCCGTCGACGTAGATGGTCTGGCCGGTGATGCGGCGCGCGTACGGCGTCGCGAGATACGCGCAGGCGAAGCCGACGTCCATGATGTCGACCAGCTCGCCCACCGGGGCGCGCTGGACGGCGTCGTTCAGCATCAGGTCGAAGTCCTTCAGGCCCGACGCGGCGCGCGTCTTGAGCGGTCCGGGCGAGACCGGGTGCACGCGAATCCGCTGCGGCCCGAGCTCGTAGGCGAGGTAGCGGCACGCCGCCTCGAGCGCGGCCTTGATCGGCCCCATGACGTTGTAGTTCGCAACCACCTTCTGCGCGCCGTGGTAGCTCATCGCGAACATCGTGCCGCCGTCGGTCATCAGCGGCGCGGCGAGCCGCGCCATGCGGATGAACGAGTGGCAGGAGACATCCATCGCCTTCGCGAAGCCGTCCGCCGACACGTTCAGGAGGCCGCCCTGCAGGTCGTCCTTCGGCGCCCAGGCGATCGAGTGCACCAGCATGTCGAGCCGGCCCCAGTCCCGCGCGATGCGCTCGAACAGCGCCTCGAGCTGGCCGGGCTGCGACACGTCGAGCGGCGCGAGGATCGGCGCCTCGAGCCGCCGCGCGAGCGGCTCGACGTGGGGCTTCGCCTTTTCGTTGAGGTAGGTGAGCGCGACCTCGGCGCCGAGCTCGCGAAACGCGGCCGCGCAGCCGTACGCGATCGAGTGCTCGTTGGCCACGCCGACGACCAGCGCCTTCTTGCCCGCGAGCACCGGACGGGGATTATCGCTCGCCATGTCGTTCATCCTCTCGCGCCGGCTTTCCCGATGACGCGTCGGGTGTGCCGCGCGATCATGAGCTCTTCGTTGGTCGGGATCGACCACACCGCGACGCGGCTGCCCGCGGCGCTGATGCGCGGCCCGCCCTGCGCGTTGGCGGCCGCGTCGAGCTCCACCCCGAGCCAGGCCGCGTCGCGGCACACCCGCGCGCGGATCGCCGGCGAGTTCTCGCCGATCCCGGCGGTGAACACGATCGCGTCCAGCCCGCCCAGGGCCGCGGCGAGCGAACCCAGCTCGCGGCGGATGCGATAGCAGTAGAGGTCGATCGCGAGCTGCGCGCGCGGGTCGTCCGAACCGAGCAGCGTGCGCATGTCGCTCGAGATGCCGGAGACGCCGAGCAGCCCCGACTCGTTGTAGATCAGGCGCTCGACCGCGCGCGCGTCCATCCCGCGCTCGTCCATCAGGTACAGGATCACGCCCGGGTCGAGCGCGCCGGTGCGCGTCCCCATCGGCAGCCCGTCGACCGCGGTGAAGCCCATCGTGCTCGCGACGCTCCGGCCGCCCGCGAGCGCGCACATGCTCGCGCCGTTGCCGAGGTGCAGCGCCACCGTCCTGCCGGATGCGGCTTCGGCGTCGTACTGCGGCAGCACCGAGGCGATGTACTCGTAGGACAGGCCGTGGAAGCCGTAGCGGCGCACGCCGGCCTCGTGCAGCTCGGCCGGGAGCGCAAAGCGCTGCGCGATCTCGGGGTTGGTGCGGTGGAACGACGTGTCGAAGCAGGCCACCTGCGGGAGCTCGGGCGCCGCGGCGAGCAGCGCGCGAATCGGCGCGAGGTTGTGCGGCTGGTGCAGCGGCGCGAGCGGGACGAGCTTCTCCAGCTGCGCGATCGCCGCGGCGTCCATGCGCACCGGCTCGCGGAAGTCGAGCGCCCCGTGCACGACGCGGTGCCCCACCCCGACGAGGCGGTCGTCGGCGAGCTCGGTCTGCAGAAAATCGAGCAGGTGGCGCAGCGCCGCGTCGTGGCCGAGCTTGGTGCCCGGCGGCCAGGACTTCTCGCTGCGCTGCGCGCCGTCGCGACCCTTCGCGACGAAGCGCGGCGCGGTGTAGAGGCCTTCGATCTGCCCGCGCACGTCCAGCGCGAGCTCCGCGCCGCGCGCGAGGAAGAGCGAGAACTTGATGCTCGACGAGCCGGCGTTCAGGACGACGATCGCGTCGGCCATCGCGCTACGCGATCGCCCTGGCCGCGCTTTCGCGCCGCGCCTGCACGACGAGCGCCGCCACCGCGCAGGAGGCGAGCCGGACGTCGAGCGAATCCGCGCGGCTGGTCAGGATGATCGGCACCTTCGCGCCGAGCACGATCCCCGCCGCGTCCGCCCCCGCGAGGAACGACAGGCTCTTCGCGAGCATGTTGCCCGCCTCGAGGTCGGGGACGATGAGCACGTTGGCCCGGCCGGCGACCGGCGAGACGATCTTCTTGATCGCGGCCGCTTCCGGGCTGATCGCGTTGTCGAGCGCGAGCGGGCCGTCGAGAACGCCGCCGGTGATCTGGCCGCGGTCGGCCATCTTGCACAGCGCCGCCGCCTCGACGGTCGAGGGCACTTTCGGGTTCACCGTCTCCATGGCCGACAGGATCGCGACGCGCACCTCCGGCAGCCGCAGCGCGCGGGCGAGGTCGATCGCGTTCTGCACGATGTCGACCTTGTCCTCGAGCGTCGGGGCGATGTTGACCGCCGCGTCCGAGATGATCAGCGCGTCGGGGTGGTTGGGCACGTCCATCACGAAACAGTGGCTGATGCGCCGCGCGGTGCGCAGCCCCGTGTCCTTCCTCACCACCTCGGCCATCAGCTCGTCGGTGTGGAGGCTGCCCTTCATCAGCGCTTCCGCCCTGCCCGCGCGCACGAGCTCGACCGCCGCGGCCGCGGCCGCGTGGCTGTACGGCGCATCGACCAGCTCGTGGCCGGAGATGTCGAGCTCGAACTGCCTGGCGGTCGCTTCGATCCTCGCCTTCGGCCCGACCAGGATCGGCTCGATCAGCCCCATCTTCGCGGCGTCGACCGCGCCCGCGAGCGCGCTCTCGTCGCACGGATGGGCGACCGCGGTCGCAACCGGCCCGAGCGCCTTGGCGGCATCGATGAGGCGCCGGTATTTCTCGTGGCTCATGCGGACTTCAGCCCCTGCACCGGGCTGTCGAGGCCGAGGATGCCCGCGAGCCTGCGGAAGCGCTCCTCCTGGCCGGGCGTCAGCTCGCCGCGCGACTTCATGATCGTCCGCACGGCGTCGTAGCCCTGGCGGCGGTGGCGCATCTCGGGCACGAGCCGCGGCAGCGCGGCGATCGCGCGCTCCTCGTCGAGCGCGAGCACGAGCGCCTGCCGTTTCACCGCGGCCTTCAGCGCGGCGAGCGAGGGCACGTTCTCCGGCTTCAGCTCGTCGATCATGCGCCGGACCATGTTGAACGGGCGCTCGTCGACCGGGCTTCAAGACCGGCCCGGAAGAGTACGGCGAGGGTGACCTGTTTCTTGGCATCAAAGTTCCGGTGACCCGTGCCGTGGTCAAGAGGTGCCGGCCCTATGTGAGCTTTGCGCATCTTGAGGAGTGTA
>JAGVSZ010000136.1 GCA_019137045.1 Betaproteobacteria bacterium | reverse complement strand
CGCTCGACGCGAGTCTGCTGCTGCTCCCGGTAGTCGGGTTTCTGCCGGCCGATGATCCGCGCATGCGCCGCACGATCGAGGCGATCGAGCGCGAACTCGTGGTGGACGGATTCGTGCTCCGGTACCGCACGGCACAGACTGACGACGGTCTCGAGGGCGACGAAGGGGCGTTCCTCCCGTGCTCGTTCTGGCTCGCCGACAACTACGCCCTGCGCGGCGAACGCGACCGTGCGCGGGAGCTGTTCGAGCGGCTGCTCGCGCTCTGCAACGACGTCGGCCTGATCGCGGAGGAGTACGACCCGCGCGGCCGGCACCTGCTCGGCAACTTCCCGCAGGCGCTCACGCACGTGGCGCTGATCAACACCGCGCGCAACCTGTCGGCGCTCGAGGGCGCGCCGTGCGCGGATCGCGCAGCGGCGATCAGCAGGGGCCAGGTGCGCTGAGGGCGGAGTGATCGTGCGCGTCGGCCTTGCGCGCTCGACGCGAGCCGGCGGGCGTGGTCCGCGTCCGGAACCGCGGCGCGCAGTCCGTCCGGACCGCGTCCTGGGAGCGCGACGATCCGGTCCTGCCGACCGGAACTTCGCTTGACGCGGATGGCGCGGGCGCACCCGCGCCTCACCACAGGTAGAACATCTCCAGCCAGAGCCACACGACGAGCGCCATGGCCGCGACGACGGCGGCGACGGCGGCGAGCCGGCGCCAGGCGGTCCGCTCGCGCGCGATGCCCCAGGCGAGCCACGCGCTCCAGGCGACGCCGAGCGCGAGCAGCGCGGCGCGCGCCCATCCCACCCAGTGGACCGGCAGCCCCTCGGCCCTGATCAGCGTCACCGTGAGCGCGGACAGCCCCAGGAACACCGTGACGCCGGCGAACGGGACGAGCGCGTACGCGAGCCGCCACGCCGACAGCCGGGCGGCCGCCGCGCCCGCCGCGAGCCAGGCGCCGACCCACGCCGTGACGAGCGCGCCCGTCGCGCCGATGTAGGCGACGATCAGCGCGCCGTCGAGCCAGGTGAAGACGTCGTTCTTCTCCGGATAGTGCGTGAGCAGCCACCAGGGCGCGTTCTCCCCAAGCGGCCACAGCCATCCCTCGTCCACGAGCCAGGTGGCCACCGCCTGCTTCGCCGCCACGAACCAGGGCGAGGCGCTCCACTGGAACGCGCCCACCGCGATCCCGAGCACGCCGACCACGAGCAGGGCGACCTCCCAGCGCGAGGCGCGCTCGTCGGTCAGCGCGAGGATCTCGGCGGAGGGCGAGCGCGCGGCGAGATCCACGGCCTGCCGCTCGCCCGCGCAGCGCCCGCACATGTGGCAGGGCGACGCGCTCTGCATGCGGCGGATGTCGATCAGCGGCGCGCAGTCCACGGCGTGCCCGCGGCTCGTCCGCGCGCCGGGCGGAGCGTTCTCCCACGCGCGCTGGTCGACCCGGTAGTGCACCGGCGCGAGCTTCGCGAGCAGCGCGAAGACGCCGTTCGCCGGGCACAGGTGGCGGCACCACACCCGCTTGCCGCGGCCGTAGACGAATCCCACCGCGACCGCGGCGAGCGTCGAGCCGCCGAGCACCAGCGCCGCGGCCTTGGGGTACTCGTACACGCTCACCAGCTGGCCGTAGACGGTGGTGCCGAGGAACGCCACGAACGGCCAGCCGCCCCAGCGCATCCAGCGCGGGATGCCGCGGCCGAGGCCGCGACGCGAGACCCACTCGGTGAGCGCGCCCTCCGGGCAGAAGACGCCGCACCACACGCGCCCCAGCGCGACCATCGACACCATCACGAACGGCCACCAGATCCCCCAGAAGGCGAACTGCGCGAACCGCGTGAGGCTCTCCAGGATGCCCGCCTGCTCGGGCGGGAGCGGCCGCACCGCGGGCACGACGAGCAGCACGGCGTAGCACAGCACCACCACCCACTGGATGGCGATGATGAGCCCGCGGTGGCGCCGCATCGCGACGCCGATGCGCGCCAGCGAACGACTGACGCTGCGCGCGCCGGCATCGAGTGCGTAGTTGGCCGCGGGCGCGCGCATCTGCTCAGCCGGCGCGCCGGGGTGGGGGCGCGTCACGCGAGGCGGGCGAGCGGCCGGACTGCCCGGAGCCCCGACCCAGCAGAAGCAGCCCGACCGCGGTCCAGTAGGCGACGTAGACCAGCACGACGGTGAGCGACGGACGCGCGCGGTAGCCGGTGAAGGCGGCGACGATGCCGCCCAACCCGCCGGCATCGTCGAGCACCGCCGAGGTGTCCCACAGCGGCTCGACCATCGCCGGCAGCCACTCGAGGCCGATCAGCTTCTCGGTGCCGCTCACCACGAGCGCGGCCGCGAGCAGCAGGAGCAGGGTCTCGGTCGCCGCGAAAAACGTCCGCCACGACACGACGCGGCGTCCCTGCGCGATCAGCCAGGCGGTGGCGAGCGCGAGCCCGAAGCCCAGCGCAGCCCCGGTCAGCACCGCGGCGAGACTGGCGCCGCGCTGCTCCAGGGCCACGCCGTAGAGGAAGAGGACCGTCTCGGCGCCCTCGCGCGCGACCGCGATCGCCGCCAGCGCCGCGGCGGCGACGCCGCCCGCGCCGAGCGCGGCCTGCTGCATTCCCGTCTCGAGCTGGCGCCTGATGTGGCGGCCGTGGCGGCGCATCCAGAACACCATCTGCGTGATCAGCGCCGCCGCGGCAAAGACGATCAGCGCCTGGAAAGCCTCGAGCGCGGCGCCGGCGAGCTGGCTGCGCACGCCCAGCATCGCGCCCGCGAGCACCGCCGCCAACACGACGCCCGCCGCGACGCCGCTCCAGAGGTGAGCCGGCCGGACGTCGCCGCCGCCGTGCTCGCGCACCCAGGCGTAGAGGATGCTGACGACCAGGATGGCCTCGACGCTCTCGCGCCACACGATGATCAGCGCGTTGAGCATGCGGATGGCTCCCGGCCGGCGCTACCTGGCGACGATGCGGCCGCGCGCGGTCTGCGGATGGAACTCGCCGAAGAACGGGTAGCTGCCCGGCTTGAGCGGCGCGAAGACGACGGTGCGCGTGACCCCCGGCGCGAGCACGAGCTCCTTGCGCAGCTCGAGGCTCTCGAACTCCTCGGGGCCGGCGTTCTGGTTCGTCACCTCGATGCGGAAGCGCTTGCCCGCGGGCACCTCGATCGTCTCCGGATGGAAGCGCCCGTCCCGGGCGATGAGCCTGAAGGTCGGCAGCTCGTCGGCGCCGACCCCCGCCGCACCGGCGAGGAGCAGGACGATCATGCACGCCGGTCCACGCACCCTGGTCATCGAGTCCTCCGGGTCAGTAGCTCAGCAGCAGGCGCAGACCGAAGATCGAGATCGCCTTGGCGTCCGGGTTGCCCGCCGGGTTGCGGATGTACTGGAAGTCCGGCGAGATCTCGAAGCGCTCGTGCGCGTGGAAGCGGTAGTAGATCTCCGCGTCGAACTCGGACCCGCTCGCGGCGAAGCCGTACACCGGGCTGCCGTCCGGGTTGACGAGCGCCGCCGACTGGGCGCGGAAGCCGCTGGCGGTGCGGTTGGCGCCGAGCGCGAGGCCGAGCGCGTCGGCGCCGCGGTTCCAGTAGCTGCCGCCGATCTCGGCGCCGAGACTGACGGTGGCGTTGAACGGCAGCCCGTCGCCCCAGGCCATGCCGTAGCGCCCGAACAGCGTGACGGCGTCGTGCACGCGCTGGTCGAAGCTCAGGCCGAAGCCGTAGTGCTCCGCCGTCTGGTCCGGAACGTAGGTGGGCGCCTGGCCGTTGTACCAGAGCTGCAGCCGGTAGTTCCCGGCGAGCCCGGTGAAGAGGCGCTGCTCGGTGTCGGCCTGCAGGATCGCGAAGACCGACTCGAGGGGGGCGTCGTAGCTGGCGGCCGCGCCCGCGGCGAACACGCCGAGCGAGAGGCCGTACTTCTCCGGCTTCGCGCGCTCGTTCAGGTAGGCCACGCGCACGCCGGGCGAGAAGCCGTAGCCGTCGGCGCCGACGTTCGCCGCGAGCGGGTTGTCGAGCAGCGCGTTGTGCACGAACATGCTCGCGAGGAACTGCCGCGTCTCGTCGTTGCCGCCCGCGTTCTGGTCGAAGAACGCGAACGGATCCATCTTGCCGAAGTTCACCGTCAGCGTCTCGCGCGAGCGCGGCTTGAAGCCGTCGAGCGGCAGCGGGATGTCGGCCTGGTACCACGCCTCGGCCAGGAGGACCGCGCTGGTGTCGGGCGGCACGACCGAACCGAGCTGGAAGGCGGTCGCGTTCGGGCCGTTGAACGCGGTGAAGTACTGGCCGATCCCCTTGCCCTGGCCGGCGCGCAGGTGGGCGAAGAGCTTGCTCTCGATGTTGCCGGTCTGGATGCTCGGCGTCGTCACCGTGAGGTCGGCGCGGTAGTTGAGCTGGGTGTTGCTCACGCCGATGCCGCTCGCCTTCTGGCCGACCGAAGCGAAGCTCGCGCCGACGGCGAAGCCCTCCAGCGCCTCGACCGTCTTCGACTGTTTCTGCATGTCGAGGGTCGCGTTCTCCACCGCCTTCAGGCGCGAGGTGAGCTCGGGCTCCTTCTCGCTCACGGTCTCGTCCGCGAGCCCCGCCTCGATGCCCGAGCGGTAGGTCTCGAGCGCCTGCACCCGCTGCTCGAGCCCCGCGTCGCCCGGCGGCCTGGCGGCCACCTGCGCCTCGAGCTCGGCGTTGCGCTTCTCGAGCTTCTCGACGCGCGCCGCGAGGCGCTTCAGCTCGCCCACGAGCTCGCTCACCGACGGGGTCGGATCGGCGTGCGCGGTCGCAAGCGCGGTCGCGGCCCAGATCGCCGCCACCGCGCGGCTCATGGCGGCGCGCGCCATTCAGTACCCGCCCTTCTTGCCGATGCCGACGAAGGTGAACTCGAAGTCCACCTCGAAGGGCTTGAACCACGGGCGCACGCCGGTCAGGCGGTCGGTGTGGCGGCCGAAGTGCGCGCCGTGCGGCCCCGCCGCGTTCGGCGGGGAGATGCGGTACTTGAGCCGGTACTTGCCGGGCCCCTTGAGCTTGACGTTGTCCCCGTAGTGCGCCCCGTCGTTGGCGACCATCGGCATCAGCTCGCCGGCGATCCGGTCCGGCGCGCCCTCTTTGACGAGCTCGTACTCGATCTTGAGGTAAGGCATCCACGCCCCCTCGCTGAACCCGTTCGGGTTGTTGGCGAGCGCGTGGATGTCGGCCTCGAGGTGGATGTCCGACTCCTGCGGCGGCTTCATGATGCCGTCGGGCTCCATCGTCACCGGCTGCAGATAGACGGCGACGATCTCCATGCCGGACCGCTGCTGCGGGGTGCCGATCGGGTACTCCACCGCGAGCGCCGGCGCCGCGAGGAACGCCGCGGCGAGGCTGGCTGCGACCAGGACGGTGCGACGGGTCGGCGTCATCTCAGTCTCCCGGATGGGGTTGCGCCACGATCGGACGACTCGCCTTCCCGCGCGCGGAATCCGTCGACGGACGCCTTCGGAATCGCACAGAATACGAATCATTCTCGTTCGTATTCTCATAACCGTTCTGCGCCTTTGTCAAGAGGGCGCAGCCGCTGCCCTCGGCTCAGATCGGAAAGGTTTGCTTCAGATCAAACGGATCGGGGCGCAGACCGCGCGGCGCGGCGCGGCCTGCGCAGGAAGCGCAGACGTTCGAAGGCCCGGCGCACCGGGTGCGCCGGCGCCGGGACTAGCCCTTGCGGAACGCCCGCCCGAAGGCGAGCAGGAAGCGCAGCGTCTCCTGATTTTCCGCCTGTCGCAGGAGCGACCAGGCGCCGCCCATGCCGCCCGTAGCCGCGGGCTCGCCGCTCATCGTCCGGTTCGCGGCCTCCAGCGCGCCGAGGGTGCGCTCGAGCACGTCCGCGAGCCGCTCGATCGAGCCGACCAGGCGGTCGAGGCCCGCGCGGTTCAGCCGGTCCATGAGCGCGAGCGATTCGGCGGCCGTGCCGGCGAGGCGCGCCACCATCTCGTCGGTGAGCGAGTCCTGCGCCGCGCCGTAGGTGCGCGCGAGGTGCACGAGCCGCTCGAGGTCGCCGTTGGCGACGAGCTGCGAGATCGCCGGCAGCGCGCCGGCGACTCCGGAGCGGTTCACCTTGTCGAGCAGATCCATCCCCTCGGCCGCGGTGGCCGAGAGCCGCCCCACCATCTCGTCGGTGAGCGAGTCGCGTGCGGCGGCGACGACCCGCTCGAGCTCCAGCGCTTGCGCTTGGTCCATCGCCGTCTCCTAGAGCAGTCCGCGGGCGCTCGTCCAGTACAGCTTGTTGTAGGCCATCTTGAACCAGTGCACGGCCTTGGTCGGGGCCTTCGGATCGGGCGGCGTGGTGTAGTCGAACTGCGCGTAGGTGGCGCGGTCCTTGCCGACCTCGATGAAGCAGAACACCTTGCCGTCGTGCTCGCGCACCGGGCTGCCGAGCTTCACGATCGCGGCGATGTTCTCGCCCAGCGTCTCGGCCTGGTAGTGCACGGTGGAGCCCGCCTTGCTGATCGGGATGTTGGTCGTGTCCCCGATCACGTAGACGTTCTTGCGGCCTTCCATGGTGAGCTTGGTCTTGTCGGTCGGGATGAACCCGCCCGGCCCGAGCTTGTTGCCCTCGATCACCTCCATGCCCTTGTGCGCGGGGATGGTGATGAGGAGGTCGTACTTCGCCTCGCTGCCCTCCTCGCTCTTCACCACCCGGTTCTTGCCGTCGACCT
>JAGVSZ010000406.1 GCA_019137045.1 Betaproteobacteria bacterium | reverse complement strand
CGCGCGGCAGGCCGCTGCGCGAACCCCGGCGGCGCGAGCAGCCGCTCCTCGAGCCGCGCCGCGGCCGCGCCGAAGCCCACGAGCGGATGCAAGCGGCGCGGCTCGCCGCACAGCGCGTCGAGCGCGAGCGCGGCGGCGGCGAGCGCGGCGCTCGTCATGGGGCGCGAATGGCCGATGCGATAATCGGCGCATGATCGACTCGACCCTGATGGTCCAGGGCACGACCTCCGACGCGGGCAAGAGCACGCTCGTCGCCGGCCTGTGCCGGGTGCTCGCGCGGCGCGGGGTGCGCGTCGCGCCGTTCAAGCCGCAGAACATGGCGCTCAACAGCGCGGTCACCGTCGACGGCGGCGAGATCGGCCGCGCGCAGGCGGTGCAGGCGCAGGCCTGCGGGCTCGAGCCGCACACCGACATGAACCCGATCCTGCTCAAGCCGAACTCCGACTGCGGCGCGCAGGTGATCGTGCACGGGCGGCCGCTCGCGAACATGGAGGCGCTCGCCTATCACGAGTACAAGCCGCGCGCGCTGCGCGCCGTGCTCGACGCCTACCGCCGGCTCGAGCGCGCTTACGACTGCATCGTCGTCGAGGGCGCGGGCAGCCCGGCGGAGATCAACCTGCGCGCGGGCGACGTCGCCAACATGGGCTTCGCCGAGGCGGTGGACTGCCCGGTGCTGCTCGTCGCCGACATCGACCGCGGCGGGGTGTTCGCGCACCTGGTCGGGACGCTCGAGCTGCTCGCGCCGAGCGAGCGCGAGCGGGTGGTCGGGTTCGTCGTCAACCGCTTTCGCGGCGACCGCGCGCTGCTCGATCCGGGGCTCGACTGGCTCGAGCGCCGCACCGGCAAGCCGGTGCTCGGCGTGCTGCCCTATCTGCACGGGCTCCATCTCGAAGCCGAGGACGCGATCCCGCGCGCGCGGCCGGACAAGCCCGGCGCGCGGCTGCGCGTCGTCGTGCCGGTGCTCCCGCGCATCAGCAACCACACCGACTTCGATCCCCTGCGGCTGCACCCGGCGGTCGACCTGCAGTTCGCCGACCTCGCGGCGCCGATGCCGGCCGCCGACCTCGTGGTGCTCCCGGGGAGCAAGAGCGTGCAGGCCGACCTCGCGCACCTGCGCGCGGCGGGCTGGGACCGGGCGCTCGCGCGGCACCTGCGTTACGGCGGCAAGGTCATCGGGATCTGCGGCGGCTTCCAGATGCTCGGCGTGCGCCTCGACGATCCCCGCGGCGTCGAGGGCGCCGCCGGCGCGGCCCCGGGCCTGGGCCTGCTCGAGGTCGAGACGACGCTCGCGCCGGCGAAGCGGCTCGAGCGCGCCGCCGGGCGCCTCGCCTTCGCCGACGCCGCGGTCGCCGGCTACGAGATCCACATGGGCGTCACGACCGGCCCCGCGCTCGAGCGGCCGGTGGCGTGGCTCGGCGCGCGACCGGACGGCGCGCGCTCCGCCGACGGGCAGATCCTCGGCACCTACCTGCACGGGCTCTTCGACCATCCCGAGGCGCGCGACGCGCTGCTCGCATGGGCCGGGCTCGACGCGCCCGGCGCGCCCGACTACCGCGCGCTGCGCGAAGCGCATATCGACCGCCTCGCCGACGCGGTGAGCGGGCACCTCGATCTCGCGCGCATCGCCGCCCATTTCCGCCCGCGCGTCAGAGCGGCGGCCCCTTGAGCACGAGCGGGATTCCGGCCGCGACCAGGACCACGCGCTGACAGGCGGCGGCCACCGCCTGGTTGAGCGCGCCCTGCTCGTCGCGAAAGCGCCGCGCGAGCGCGTTCTCCGGCACGATGCCCTGCCCGACCTCGTTCGCGACCAGCAGCACGCGACCCGGGAGCGCCGGCAGCGCCTCGAGCAGCGCCGCGCGCTCGCGCTCGAGCAGCTCCGGCGCGAGCACGAGGTTCGCGAGCCAGAGCGTGAGGCAGTCGACGACGACGATCCGGTCGGCCGCGCACTCCGCGCGCAGCGCCGCCGCGAGCGCGGTTGGCGCCTCCACGACCCGCCACGTAGCGGGACGCGCCGCGCGATGGCGCGCGATGCGATCGGCCATCTCGGCATCGTCGGGAGTCGCGGTGACGACCAGGCGCACCGCGGCGCCGGAGGCCTGCGCGAGGCGCACGGCCAGGGCGCTCTTGCCCGACCGCGCGCCCCCGAGGATCAGTTCGCGCGAGGCGTCCGTCATCGCACCGCGTAGCGTACCCCGGCGAACACGTTGAAGCCCGGCGTCGCGAACCCGCGGATGAGCTCGTAGTCCTTGTCGAGGAGGTTGTTGATGCGCGCGAAGAGCGACCAGCCGTCGCGGAAGCGGTACTCGCCGAAGAGGTTCACCACCGCGTAGCCGCCGAGGAGCTGGGTGTTCGCGACGTTGTTGTAGCGCGGTCCGGACGCGACCACCTCGACCCCCGCCTGCCACGGGCCGACCCCGTAGGCGACGCTCGCCGCGCCGTGCTCCCTGGCGCGGAACGGCAGCTGCCGGTCGAGCGTCTCGTTCTTGGGATTCTGGAAGTCGGCGCTCGCGCGCGCCGTCCAGCCGCCGAGGAAGAGCTCGTAGGTCAGCGTGACGCCGGTGATCTCCGCCTCCTGCACGTTCTCCGCGCGCACGCAGAACGGGTTACCGGGAATGGCGGCCGCGACGATCAGGTCGCTCACGCGGTTGCGGTAGCCGATGATGCCCGCCTTCTGCCCGCCGCGTTCGTACCGCACCCCGGCCTCGAGGTTCCGCCCCGACTCGGGCTCGAGGTTCGGGTTGCCGTACGCCGGGCAGCCGAACGCGGGCGGGAAGTACAGCTCGTTGAAGGTGGGCGCCCGGAACGCGGTGCCGTAGGCGGCCGATGCGCGCCACCCGGGCGCGAAGGCGTAGGCGTACCCGATCGACCCGGTGGTCTCGGCCCCGAACTGCGAGTTGTCGTCGAGGCGCAGGTTCGCCTGCAGCGTGTGCGGCCCGAACCGGCCGGTGTAGCCGCCGAGCGCCGACCAGACCGTGCGGCTGTCGACCGTGAAGTCGGTCGATCCGCTCACCTTCTGATCGAGGTACTCCGCGGCGAGCAGCACGGTGCCCACCGGCGTCGTGATGTCGTTCTGCCACCCCACCTGGTCCTGGACCGTCTTGAAGACGCTGCGCGTCGGGCCGGACACGGTGGTCGAGTCGTCGGTGCCGCGGCCGACGCGCACCTGGCTTTGCCACTCGGGCAGGAAGCGGTTGCGGCTGTAGGCGCCGAAGGCCGACAGGGTCTGGTCGGTGTAGTCGTCGAAGGTGCTGAAGAAGCCGTCGAAGTGGGTGCGTCCGTCCGACCAGAACGCCGTCGCGCCGAGCTCGTGCTCGGGCGCGAGGCGGTGCGCGATCCGCGCCGTCGCGGCGGTGTTGCGGTAGCCGTCCTTGTCGGGCTGGTAGAACGGGCTCGTCTGGTCCTGCACCGCGCTGAAGCTCGAGCTCGAGAGGTAGCCGCCGCCCAGGTCGAAGGTGGTGCTGCCCTCGCCCCCGCCGATCCCCGCGGTGTACTGCTGGGTGTTGTAGGTGCCGTAGCCCGCCGACGCGCGCGGCCGCACCGGCCCGGGCTCGGCGCGGGTGAAGATCTGGATCACGCCGCCCAGCGCGTCGGCGCCGTACAGGCTGCTCATCGGGCCGCGCACGATCTCGATGCGCTGGATCTGGCTCGGGGTGAGCGTCTGGAACGCGGTCGTGCCGGTGGTCGCCGACCCGACGCGCAGCCCGTCCACCAGCACGAGCGATTGCGTCGGGCCGGTGCCGCGCAGGAACACGCTCTGGGCCGTGCCCAGGCCGCCGTTCTGCGTGATCTCCAGGCCGGGCTGCGCCTGCAGGATCTCCGCCAGGCTGGATGCCCCGGCCTGGTCGATCTCCGCGCGCGTGATGACGCTGATGTCGCTCACCACGGCGCTCGCGCGCGTCGGCGTGCGGGTCGCGGTGACGACGATTTCGTCCGCCGGGTCGTCGGCGGCGTGGACGGGCAGGACGAACGTGAGAGCGCAGAGCGCCGCAATGGCGCGCGACAGGCGTGCAGGCATGGATCGATCCCCCGCCGGCTTGCGTCCCCGCAGGCCGGCCTCGCGTTGGCAAACCCGGCGCGCACGACGGGGCGATGCGATCGCCGCCGCCCGTGGCGTGCCGGACGGATCGTTCGCGGCCGGTCTCCGGGCTCGCAAGCCGGGGCGCGCAGGGCGCGCTCCTTCGCGTCGCCTTCCCATGGCCGGCGGCCACAGTGGCGGGGTGACGCGAGCTAAGGCTTGCTTACCGTTGCGGGGGCAGCACAGGCATTGGCCGTCCTTGCGTCCAGCGGGGCGACCGCACCTGTTTCCCGTTTCACCCGCCGGCGCGGACTGCGCGAGCGGGCACCACGAACGAGCGAGCCGATTCTACTGTCTGCGCGCGCCGCCGGTTTTTGATGTGCGTCGCCTCGGGCGGGTGACGTCGCCCCGACAGGCCGGGCGGCGGCGCGCCGCACGGCGCGCTGCGGTTCCCGGCGGCGAAATCGGTTATCGTCGCGCCCTCCGGCCGGCGCGGGACCGGGTGTGTCGGGCATCACGAAAATACATTTAGAACGCCGCCTTACTCCTTGACTGGACTCGATTTTCACAACTATAGTGCGCCGATGGAGGCAGAACTCTCGGCGCTCGAGGAGCGCATCCGGCAGGCGGTGGAGCTCTGCCAGCGGCTGCGGGCCGAGAACACGGATCTGCGCCAGCGGCTCGCCCGGCTCGAGAGCGACAACAGGCGGCTCACCGACAAAGTCAACGGCGCCAGAGAGCGCCTCGAGGGACTACTGAGGCAGATTCCCGAATGAGCGCGAGCACGGCGAAGGCCCTCGACATCGCGATCATGGGCCGCACGTACAAGGTGAGCTGCCAGGAGGAGGAGCGCGAGTCGCTGCTCGAGGCGGTGGCCTATCTCGACCGCAAGATGGGCGAGATCAAGTCGGGCGGGCGCGTCGGCAACGCCGAGCGCATCGCGGTGATGGCCGCGCTCAACATCGCGCACGAGCTGCTGGAGGAGCGCGCGCGCGCGAACGCGCCGCAGCCGGGCGCGAACGGTTTTGACATGACCGAGCTCAAGCGTAGAATGGCCTCGATGCAGGCCGCGCTCGAGCAGGCGCTCGCGCCGCAGGAGAAGCTGCTGTAGCAGCCCGTTTCCGGCGCGCGATTGCGAAAATGGGCGCGCGCCGTCCGGGAGATCCCGGTACCGGTCAATGTCCCCTGCGGTGTGCGTGACGGCCAAGCGATCGCTTGAACCAATGCGTACTCCCGGACGCGGACCCATGTGTCGCCGTTGTGCGCGTCCCCTCGTCGGACGTACCTGAAGGCGACCGGAACGCGACCACCTTGAACCGAAACGGTTCAAGTCGAGCGGCCGAACGGCATCTGCGGGGGGCGCCTACGACGAAGACGCGGGCTGCGGCCCGCGTCTTCTTTTCTGCGCGAGCCCGATGCGCCACTGGCTGATGAAATCCGAGCCTGACGAGTTTTCGGTCGGCGACCTCGCCGCCGCGCCGGGCCGGACGACCGCCTGGACCGGCGTGCGCAACTACCAGGCGCGCAACTACATGCGCGACGCGATGCGGGTGGGCGACCGGGCGTTCTTCTACCATTCGAGCTGCCCCGCGCCGGGCATCGCGGGGGTGGTGGAGATCGTGGCCGCGGCGTATCCGGACGATTCGCAGTTCGACCGCGCGGGCGCGTACTACGACCCGAAGGCGACGCGCGCCGCGCCGCGCTGGGTGAGCGTCGACGTGCGGCTCGTGCGGCAGACCCGGTTCGTGCCGCTCGCCGAGCTGCGCGCGCACCCGGCGCTCGCGCAGATGGGCGTGCTCCAGCGCGGGAGCCGGCTCTCGATCACGCCCGTCACCGCGGCCGAGTGGCGCTTCGTCACCGCGCGGCTCATGCGGGAGAGGCTCTGAGCGCGTGGCCCGCCTGCAGAACGACGTCTTCCTGCGTGCGCTGCGGCGCGAGCCGACGCCGTACACGCCGATCTGGCTCATGCGCCAGGCCGGGCGCTACCTGCCCGAGTACAACGCGACCCGCGCGCGCGCGGGCAGCTTCCTCGCGCTCTGCAAGAGCCCGGCCGCGGCGACCGAGGTCACCCTGCAGCCGCTCGCGCGCTACCGGCTCGACGCGGCCATCCTCTTCTCCGACATCCTGACGGTCCCGGACGCGATGGGGCTCGGGCTGCGCTTCGCCGAGGGCGAAGGGCCGCGCTTCGAGCGCACCACCGCCGACGAGGCGTCGATCGCGCGGCTCGCCGCGCCGGACCCGAACGTCGAGCTCGCGTACGTGATGGACGCGGTGCGCGAGATCCGGCGCGCGCTCGCCGGGCGCGTGCCGCTGATCGGCTTCGCGGGCAGCCCCTTCACGCTCGCCTGCTACATGGTCGAGGGCGGCGGCAGCGCCGACTTCCGCACCGTGAAGCGCCTGCTCTACGCGCGCCCCGATCTCGCGCACCGGCTGCTCGCGGTCAACGCCAGGGCGGTCGCCGACTACCTGAACGCCCAGGTCGCGGCCGGCGCGCAGGCGGTGATGCTGTTCGACACCTGGGGCGGGACGCTCGCGCACGACGCGTATCTCGAGTTCTCGCTCGCCTACGTGCGGCGCGTCCTCGCGTCGCTCGCGCCCGCACCCGACGGGACGCGCGTGCCGAGCATCGTGTTCACCAAGGGCGGCGGCCCGTGGCTGGAGGCGATCGCGGCGAGCGGCTGCGACGCGGTCGGGCTCGACTGGACCGCGAGCCTCGCCGCGGCGCGACGCCGGGTCGGCGACCGCGTCGCGCTGCAGGGGAACCTCGACCCGCTCGTCCTGCTCGCCGCGCCCGACGTCGTTCACCGCGAGGCCGAGCGGGTGCTCGCCGACTATGGCAGCGGACCGGGCCACGTGTTCAACCTCGGGCACGGCATCGTGCCCCAGACGCCGCCGGAGCACGTGGCCGCGCTGGTGGAGACGGTGCGGGCGGCGAGCCCCCGCTATCACCGGGATCCGGGCGCGTAGCGCGGCACGTCTCGACGCCGCACACGAACGGGCGACTTGACTTATGCACACTTCCGTGCCCCCCGCATGGATACTGGCGCTCCCGGCGGCTCCCTAGGGAGGAGTCTCCCAAGCGACTGAAACGAAATATCTTTTCTGTCCGGCGCGATTTTGGGCGCAGCGCATTTTCCCTTTGCGTCTGGCACGTTACGAAAGCGCAGCGGCGTTATTCACAGCGTTATCCACAGAAACTGTGAAAAAACGTCAAACCGATTTCCCGTACAGGCAGTTAGCGTCGCATTTCTCGAATCCCGATTAGCTCCGCGCAACGCGTGGAGCGGAGGCACTCGCCCGAGTCATGACCATCCTGCGCGTCGCGCTCGACGTTCCGCTGCCGCGCCTCTTCGATTACGCGTGCGACGGTGCCTCGGCGCTCGACGTCGGCCGCCGGGTGATCGTGCCGTTCGGCGCGCGCGCGGTCGTCGGCGTGGTCGTCGAGACCGCCGACACGACCGCCGTGCCCGCCGGCAAGCTGCGCGACGCGGGCGCGGTCCTGCGCGACGCGCCGCCGCTCGCGCCCGACTGGCTGGCGCTCGCGCGCTTCGCCGCCGACTACTACCACCGGCCACTCGGCGAGGTGATCCACGCGGCGCTGCCGCCGCGCCTGCGGCGCCCGCGCCCGCTGCAGCTGCCGCCGGCGGCGTTTGCGCTCACGGCGGCCGGTCGCGCCGCGATGGCGACCCTCCCGGCGCGCAGCCGCAAGCGGCGCGCGCTCCTCGAGCGCCTCGCGGCCGGGCCGGTCCCCGCCGGCGCGCTGGATGGCGGCGCCGCGCTGCGCGCCCTGCTGAAGGCGGGCTGGGCCGCGCCGTGCGCGCTCGCGGAGGCCGCACCCGCCCTCCTGCCCGAAGAGCCGCTGACCGCGGCGCAGGAAGCGGCGGTCGGCGCGATCACCGGCGCGCTGGACCGCTACGCCGCGTTCCTGCTGCTCGGCGTCACCGGAAGCGGCAAGACCGAGGTGTACCTGCACGGCATCGCGGCGGCGCTCGCGCGCGGTCGCCAGGCGCTGGTGCTGGTGCCGGAGATCAACCTCACCCCGCAGCTCGCGGCGCTGTTCGCGCGCCGGTTCCCGGGCGCGCGCGTCGCGACCCTCACCAGCGCCGCGGCGGAGAACGAGCGGGCCGCGGGTTGGCTCGCCGCGCAGTCGGGCGCGGCGCACATCGTGCTCGGCACGCGGCTGGCGGTGTTCGCGCCGTTCGCGCGCCTGGGCCTGGTCGTGGTCGACGAGGAGCACGACGCCTCCTTCAAGCAGCAGGAAGGGGTGCGCTACTCCGCACGCGACCTCGCGGTCTACCGCGCGCACGCCGCCGCGGTGCCGGTGGTGCTGGGATCGGCGACCCCGTCGCTCGAGTCGTACGCGCACGCGCGCGCCGGCCGCTACCGGCAGCTCGACCTGCCGGAGCGCGCACGCGCGGGCAGCCGCCTGCCCGAGGTGCGGCTCGTCGACACGCGCACCGAGGCACCCGCCGAGGGCGTGTCGTCGGCGCTCGCCGCGGCGATCGCCGCGTGCCTCGCCCGCGGCGAGCAGGCGCTCGTCTTCCTCAACCGCCGCGGCTATGCGCCGGTGCTCGTGTGCGGCGCGTGCGGCTGGACCGCGGGCTGCGCGCGGTGCGCGGCGCACCTCGTGCTGCACACCGCGGACCGCCGGCTGCGCTGCCACCACTGCGGCGACGCCGCCCCCGTCCCGCGGCACTGCCCGACCTGCGGCAACGTGGACCTGGTGCCGTTCGGCCGCGGCACGCAGCGCCTCGCGGAGGCGCTCGAGGCGCGCTTCCCGCAGGCGCGGCTGCTGCGCATCGACAGCGACTCCACGCGCGCGAAGGGGCGCTGGGAGGCGATGCAGCGCGCGATCGCGGCCGGCGAAGCGGACATCCTCCTCGGCACGCAGATCCTCGCCAAGGGCCACGATTTCCCGCGCGTGACCCTGGTCGGGGTGATCGGGGCGGACGCGGCGCTGGTGGCGGCGGACTACCGCGCGCCCGAGCGGCTGTTCGCGCAGCTCTACCAGGTCGCCGGCCGGGCCGGGCGCGCCGACCTGCCGGGGGAAGTGCTGGTGCAGACGCGCTATCCCCAGCATCCGCTCTACCAGGCCCTCGCGCGCCACGATTTCGCCGGCTTCGCGGCGGCGCAGCTCGCGGAGCGCCGCGCCGCGGGCTTCCCGCCCGCGGTCCACGAGGCGGTGCTGCGCGCAGAGGCCGACGAGATGCGCGACGCGCTCGCGTACCTCGCCCGCGCGGCGGCGCAGGCCCCGCCCGGGCACGACGGCGTGACCGTGTACGATCCGGTGCCGATGACCCTCGCCAAGCTCGCCGGCAAGGCGCGCGCGCAGGTGCTGGTGCAGTCGCCCGCGCGGCCGGCGCTGCACGCGTTCCTGCGCGCGTGGGTGGAGGCGCTGCGCGCGCTCAAGACGGGCCCGGTCCGCTGGCACCTCGATGTCGACCCGATCGAGTTCTAGGCGCTGCGCGCTCGTGCTCGCGCTCGGCGCCGCGTGCGCGGCGGCGCAGGAGCGCGCGCCCGACATCAACTACGTCCCCACGCCCCTGCCGGTGGTCGAGCGCATGCTCGCGCTCGCGCAGGTGGGGAAGGACGACGTCGTCTACGACCTCGGGTCGGGCGACGGGCGCATCCCGATCGTCGCCGCGCAGCGCTACGGGGCGCGGGGCGTCGGCATCGAGATCAACCCGGTCTGGGTGCGCGACGCGCGCGCGGCCGCCGAGCGCCTCGGCGTCGCCGACCGGGTGAGCTTCCGCATCGAGGACCTGTTCGCGACCGACCTGCGCGCGGCGACCGTGGTCACGCTCTACCTCTTCCCGAGCGTGAACGCGAAGCTCCGGCCCAAGCTCGCGCGCGAGCTCGCGCCGGGGTCGCGCGTGGTCTCGCACGAATACCGCATCGGGGACTGGCCGCCGGACCACACCGAGACCATGGTGGTCGAGGGACGGCGCCACGAGCTCCACCTCTGGACCGTCCCCGCGCGCTGAGCGGCGCGGCGCGCGGCTCAGCCCCGCAGCAGCACCTCCGCCTCGATCTCGACCGGAATCCCGAACGGGAGCTCGGCCATGCCGACGGCGCTGCGCGCGTGCTGGCCGCGCTCCGGCCCCCAGAGCGCGAGGATCAGGTCGGAGAAGCCGTTGATCACCGCCGGCTCGCGGTCGAAGCCGGGCGCGGCGTTCACCATGCCGAACGCGCGCACCCACCGGTCGACGCGCTCGAGGTCGCCGAGGGCGAGCTTGAGGCTCGCGAGCATCGCGAGGGCGGTCCGCCGCGCGGCGGCGTAGCCCTGTTCGAGCGTGACCGTCGCGCCGACCTTGCCGAGCGGGGAGGCGAGCGTGCCGTCCGGGTTCGTCGGTCCGTGCCCGGAGACGAGCGCGCGGTCGCCGACGATGTGCACCCACGCGAACGGCAGCTTCGCCCCGGGCGGCGCGCGCGTCGGCGCGGGCAGGGCGAGCCCCAGCGCGCGCAGCCGCTCCTCGACGCTCATCGAATCGCCCCGACGCCGGGCAGCGCAGGCCGCGCCGCGAGCGGGTTCACCGCGCGCGTCCCGCGCGCGCTCCTACCGCTTCTTGCCCTGGGCGCCGCGGTTGGGTTTCCTGCGGCGCGTCTTGCCGTGCGAGCCGTTGAAGAGCTTGCCGCGAAACGTGCGCCGGTCGCCTTTGCCCATGGTCCTGTCGCCTGCGGTGAGTTGTTCGTGCGTCGGCCCGATGGTAAACGCTTGCGCCGCCCGCGGTGAAGGGGAACCGGCGCGCGGACACGCGCCGCCGCAGCGTTCACCGGCTCAGCAGGCGCCCGATGTCGGGCACGGGGCCGGGCGCGCCGCGGCGGATGTCGCGCGCCATGCGCACCGCGGTCTCGACGCCGCCGTAGTACGCCGGCACGCGCGCGGTCTCCACGAACCCGAGCCGCGCGTAGAAGCGGTGCGCCGCCCGGTTGCCCGCGCGGAGTTCGAGCCGCACGACCCCGATGCCGGCGACGAGGGCCGATTCCTCGAGCCAGGTCAGGAGCTGGCGGCCGACGCCCGCGCGCTGCCACTCCGGCCGCACCGCGAGCAGGCTGAGATGGGCGTGCTCGTCGCCGAGATGCATGAGGGCGAAGCCCGCGATGCACGCCGGCGCCGCGGCGACGACCGTGGCCACCGCCGGGTTGCGCAGCGCGCGCGCGACGCGCGCGGCGGTCCAGCTCCACCCCAGCCCGCGCTCGATGAGATCGCGCGACAGCGTCGCGATCTCCGCGGCGTCGTCGCTCGTGCCGGGACGCAGGCCGGGCAGGGTGCGAGGCATCGATGATCCGATCGGGTGCGTGCCCGCGCGCGTCAGGCCATGTCGTGCGCGGGCGACATGCAGTCTGCCCCCGAAACAGCGGGTTGGCAAACGTCGGGCGGCCGTCGTCGTGCGCGAGCGACACCGCGCGCGCGCGACCGCACGCGCGTGCGCAGGGGCGCGGCCGCGAGGCACGGACCTTGCTGCACGGTGTCGGCATCGCGGTGATGTCCACTCAAGGAGGAAGCATGCTGAATCGACAAGGGCTGTTCAACCCGGCCGACCGCCAGCGGCGCGAGAGCCGCAGCTTCGACCTGCCGGCGGCCAATCAGCCTGCCGCCCCCGCCCAGCCCGAGCCGGTGCGCAGCGAAGCGCCGCCCCCCGAGCCCGAGGCGCCGCGCGCGAAGGCCGAAGAGACCAAGGGCAGCCGCCTCATCGTCGGCCCGGACATCAAGCTGAAGGGCGCCGAGATCACCGATTGCGACACGCTCGTGGTCGAGGGCCGGGTCGAGGCCTCGATGGACAGCCGGGTGATGCAGATCGCCGAGAACGGGTCGTTCCACGGCACGGTGGGCGTCGACATCGCGGAGATCCGCGGGCGCTTCGACGGCGAGCTGACCTGCCGCAGGCAGCTCGTGATCCATCCCAGCGGAAAGGTGTCCGGCAAGATCCGCTACGGCCGGATCGTGATCGAGGAAGGCGGCGAGGTCGCGGGCGACGTCGCCGCGCTCGGCGCGCAGAAGCCGGCCGTGGTCGCCCCGGTGGGGAAGAGCGCGGAGGCGGCGGCGCGCTGAGCGGCCGCAGGGCGCGGCGGGCCGGTTGCCCCCGGCCCGCCGGCGCATTACAGTCGGGCGCGCCTTCCCGCCGCGCGTCCGATGACCCCGCAGGACTACAGCCACGAGACCGCCGTGCACCCGTCGCGCGCGGTGCGCGTGGCGCTGGTCGTGGCGGGCATCGCTTTCGTCGGCCTGGGCATACTCGGGGCGTTCCTGCCGGTCCTGCCGACCACGCCGTTCATGCTGCTCGCGGCGGCGTGCTTCGCGCGCGCCTCGACGCGGTTCTACAACGCCCTGCTCAACAACCGCGCGTTCGGGCCGACGATCCTGGAGTGGCGCCGCCACCGGTCGATCCCGTATCGCACCAAGTGGACGGCGATCGCGCTGATGGCGGCCACGCTCGCGGCCTCGATCGTCTTCGCCGTCGAGGACCGCCGCGTGCAGGCGGCGCTCGCCGTCTTCGGCGTGCTGCTGGCGATCTGGATGGCCCGCATCCCGTCGCGCGACCGGCCCTCGGGCCGGACGTGAGCGCGGTGGATGCGCGCGACTAGGCGTTCGGGACGGCGGACCTGGCCGCCGCTTCCTCGCCCTTGGTCTTGAGCCGCTCGATGAACTCGCAGTTCGGGCAGAAGGCCTCGTACCCCTGCGTCTTGCCGGCGTCGAGCCACGCCTTGCAGAGCTCGACGTCGCGGCAGGCGACGCAGCGCCGCGCCGCGCGGCAGGCCTGCTCGAGCGCGGCGTAGTCCTCCACCCCGTCGATCGACACGCCCTGGCGCTTGAGCATGCGGTGCATCAGCAGCGGGCGCTCCTGGATCATCGCTCCGCGCCAGATCACCCACAGGGCGCGCCCCGCGACCACCGCGAGCGCGAGGAGGGCCGCGGCGATCAACACTCCGGCAATCGCTTCCGACATGGCCGTTTCCTTCCGGCTACCGTACCGCACAAGATTGAGCGCCCGGCCGGCAAAGCGGTTTGATCTCGATCATGCCGTCGCCAGGCGCCCCGCGCCGCTGCGGCGCGTGACGCCGTTCCGGCGGTTCGGGGAGGGGGGTCCGGTATAATCCGCGGCCTTCCCGCGGCGCAACACGCGTTCCGCCCATGTCCGCCGAGATCCGCGCCCATCTCACCGAGCTCGTCGCCCGCGCCCTCGCCGGGATCGCGCCGTCCGTCCAGGCGGGCGCGGTCGCGATCGAGCGCCCGCGCGACCCCGCGCACGGGGACTTTGCGACGACCGTAGCGCTGCAGGTCGCCAAGACGCTCGGGGCACCGCCGCGCAAGGTCGCAGAGCGGCTCGTCGCGGCGCTGCCCGCGTCCGACTGGATCGAGCCGCCCGAGATCGCCGGCCCGGGGTTCATCAACTTCCGCCTCCGGCCGCCCGCCAAGCAGCGGGTCGTGCGGGCGATCCTCGAGCGCGGCGCCGACTACGGCCGTTCCGACCGCGGCCGGGGCGCGGCCGCGATGGTCGAGTTCGTGTCCGCGAACCCCACCGGGCCGCTGCACGTCGGTCACGGCCGGCAGGCCGCGCTCGGCGACGCGATCGCCGCCCTGCTCGAACGCCAGGGGTGGCGCGTGACGCGCGAGTTCTACTACAACGACGCCGGCCAGCAGATCCAGAACCTCGCGGTGTCGGTGCGCGCGCGTGCGCAGGCGCTGCTCGGCGAGCACGCGCCCTTCCCCGAGGACGGCTACCACGGCGACTACATCAAGGAGATCGCCCAGGCCTACCTCGACGAGGTCGGCCACGACCTGGGCGACATCGAGTCGATCCGCCGCTTCGCGGTGGCCGCGCTGCGGCGCGAGCAGGACGCCGACCTGCAGGCCTTCGGCGTCCGGTTCGACAACTACTACCTGGAGAGCTCCCTCTACGCCGACGGCCGCGTCGAGGCGACGGTCGCCCGGCTCGTGGCCTCCGGCAGGACCTACGAGAAGGACGGCGCCCTGTGGCTGCGCACCACCGACTACGGGGACGACAAGGACCGCGTGATGCGCAAGTCCGACGGCGGGTACACGTACTTCGTCCCCGACGTGGCCTACCACGTGACCAAGTGGGAGCGCGGCTTCGGCAAGGTGATCAACGTGCAGGGCATGGACCACCACAGCACCGTCCTGCGCGTGCGCGCGGGGCTGCAGGCGCTCGGGCTCGGCATCCCGGCCGGCTACCCCGACTACGTCCTGCACAAGATGGTGACGGTGATGAAGGGCGGCGCGGAGATGAAGATCTCCAAGCGCGCCGGCAGCTACCTCACGGTGCGCGAGCTGATCGACGAGGTGGGGCGCGACGCGGTGCGCTTCTTCCTCGCCGCGCGCAAGGGCGACACCGAGTTCACGTTCGACGTCGATCTCGCGCAGTCGCAGTCGGAGGAGAATCCGGTCTACTACGTGCAGTACGCCCATGCGCGCATCTGCCGCATGCTGGCGGAGGCGCGCGGGCGCTTTCCCGGCGACCCGGCGGACCCCGCGGGGCTCGCACGCGTCACGCTCGACGCGCTCGCCGAGCCGCGCGAGCTCGCGCTCGCCGCGCGGCTCGGCGACTTCCCCGACGTGCTGGAGACCGCCGCGGCCGAGCTCGCCCCGCACCTGGTCGCGTTCTACCTGCGCGAGTTGGCCGGCGAATTCCACAGTTACTATAATGCGGTGCGCGTCCTCGTCCCAGAGGACGGCGTGCGGCTCGCGCGACTTGCGCTCTCGGCGGCCGTGCGGCAGGTGCTCGCAATCGGCCTCGCCGTGCTCGGCGTGAGCGCCCCGGAACGGATGTAGCGCCGCCCGCCGTGAAAGATTACAAGCCGCGCCCGCGCGAGAAGAAACGCAAGCCCGTCGGCGGCACCCTGCTCGGCATCTTCATCGGCCTGGTGCTCGGGCTCGCGGTGGCCACCGTCGCGGCCATCTACGTGACCAACGCGCCGGTGCCGTTCCTGCACAAGGGGCAGGCGCCGCGCGCGACGCCGCCGCACGCCGACCAGAAGCTCGCCGAGGCGGCGAAGGCCGGCGCGGCGGAGAAGCCGAAGTTCGACTTCTACAAGATCCTGCCGGGCCAGGAGGAACCGGTCACCGAGCGCGAGCTGAGGAGCGCGGCCGCGAAGCAGGCGCCGGGCGCCCCGCGCGACGTGTACTTCGTCCAGGCCGGGGCGTTCCAGAATCCGGCCGACGCGGACAACCTGAAGGCGCGTCTTGCGTTAATCGGGCTGCAGGCGAGCGTCGAGCCGGCCAACCTGCCCGACAAGGGAACCTGGTACCGCGTCCGCCTCGGGCCGTACACCCAGCTCGACGAGATCAACCGCGTGCGCCAGACGCTCGCGCAGAACGCGATCGACGCCTCGCTCGTCAAGATCAAGAACTGAAGGGACATCACCATGACCGCACGAATCCCGCGCGCGCTCGCCGCGCTCGCCGCCGCCGCGGCGCTCGCGAGCGCCGCGCTCGCCCAGCCGCAGCAGGCGCCCTTCCTCCACATCGAGCCGCCGATCGCCACCGACACCCCGGGCAAGATCGAGGTGGTGGAGTTCTTCTGGTACGAGTGCCCGCACTGCTACGACCTCGAGCCGCTGCTCGAGCGCTGGGTTCCGAAGCTCGCCCAGGACGTCCAGTTCAGGCGCGTGCCGGCGACGTTCAACGAGCGCTGGAAGATCAGCGCGCGCGTGTTCTACGCGCTCGAGTCGATGGGCCTCGAGAACAAGCTGCACAAGCCGCTGATGGACGCCATCCACAAGGACCGCCTGCGCATCACCGACGAGCGCCAGCTCGGCGAGTGGCTCGGCAAGCAGGGCGTCGACGTGGCCAAGTTCCAGGCCGCGCTCAAGTCCTTCGCGGTCGAGAGCCGGCTCAAGCGCGCCGAGCAGCTCGTGCGCGACGCGCGCATCGACGGCGTGCCGGCGCTCATGGTCAACGGCCGCTACCTGGTGGCCGCGGGCGGCAGCGCGCAGCGGATGCTCGACACCGCGGACGCGCTGATCGGGCAGGCGCGCAAGGACCTCGCCGCGGCGCCGGCGAGGAAGTAGGCCCCCGCAGCAGCAGATCCCGATTCCGCGCACGGTCTTCATCACCGGGGCCTCGAGCGGCATCGGCGCCGCGCTCGCCCGGCACTATGCGCGGCAAGGCGCCGCCCTCGGCCTCCTCGCGCGCCGCGCGGCGCCGCTCGCGGCGCTGGCGCAGGAGCTCGGCGTCCCCGCGGCCACGTACTGCGCGGACGTCGCCGACGCCGCCGCGGTCCGCACGGCCGCCGCGGACTTCGTCGCGCGCAGCGGCCTCCCCGATCTCGTCATCGCCAACGCGGGCATCTCGACCGGCACCTCGGGCGGCGCGGCCGAGGATCTCGCGACCCTCGAGCGCATCCTGCGCACGAACGTCGTGGGGCTCGCCGCCTCGCTCCAGCCCTTCGTCGAGCCGATGCGCGCGCGCGGCGCGGGCACTCTGGTCGGGATCGCCAGCGTGGCCGGGTTCCGGGGCCTGCCCGGCTCCGGCGCATACTCGGCGTCCAAGGCGGCCGCGATCGCGTGGCTCGAAAGCCTCCGGGTCGAGCTCGCCGGCAGCGGCGTGGCCGTCGTCACGCTCTGCCCCGGCTACGTCGACACCCCGATGACGCGCGTGAACCGGTATCCGATGCCGTTCATCCTCGCACCCGATGCGGCCGCGCGCCGCATGGCGCGCGTCATCGACGCCCGCCGCGCCTTCGCCGTGGTGCCGTGGCAGATGGCGCTCGTCGGCGCGCTGCTGCGCCGCCTGCCGAACTGGGCCTACGACCGCGCTTTCGCGCGCGCGCCCCGCAAGCCGCGCAACCCGCCCGCGTAGCGCGGCGCGCTCACGCGCTCCGGTTGAACCACAGCACCGAGAGCGCCGCGGCCGCGAGGACGAGCAGGCTCGCGACCGCGGCGGCGATCGCGCCGACCTCGGTTTCCTTGCGCTCGAGCACGAACTGCGTGTTGAGCTGCTGGTACACCTTCCTCAGGTCCGCGGCGCTGCCGGCGTGGAAGTACTCGGCCTTGGTGACGTCGGCGACGGCCTTGAGCGTCTCCTCGTCGAAGCGCATGTAGATCGACCAGCCCCCGACGTCGGCCATGCCGCCCGCGACCGTGCCGAAGCCGACGGTGTAGACGCGCACGCCGCGTTCCGCCGCCATGCGCGCGGCGTCCACCGGGTCCGGCCCCATCGTCCGGCGCCCGTCGGTGAGGAGGATGATCGCCGCGGACGGGTGCGAGCCGGCCGGCACCGGCGCGAACGGCTTCGGCTCGGGCCTGCGCGCCCCGTCGCCCGCGATCGGACGGTCGCCGTCGCGCCCCGGCCGTCCGCCGAAGAGGAGCGACTCGAGGTCGATCCCGGCGTCGGGGAACAGCGCGGCGAGCGCGACGATGATCCCGCTGCCGATCGCCGTGTGCCGCTGCAGCTGCAGGCGGTCGACCGCCGCGACCAGGTCCTCTCGGTTGCGCGTGGGCGCCTGCACGACCGACGCGGTGCCGGCGAAGGACACGATGCCGATGCGCACGTCCGCGGGCTGCTCCAGCACGAACGCCTTCGCCGCCTCCTGCGCCGCCTGGAGGCGGCTCGGCTCGACGTCGGACGCACGCATGCTGAGCGAGACGTCGATCGCGAGGATGATGGTGCGCTGCTCCGAGGGCAGCGTGAGCACGGCGGTCGGGCGCGCGAGCGCGAGGACCGCGGCCACGAGCGCGAGCAGGAAGAGCGCCGGCGGCACGTGCCGCCGGATCCGCTGCCCCGGCCCGAGCGCGGCCTTGATCAGGCCCAGGCTCGCGTACCGCAGCGCCGTCTTCTTCTTCCGGCGCAGCAGCAGCAGGTAGGCGCCGACGAGCGCCGGCGCCGCGAGGAGGAGCCAGAGGGCTTGGGGCCACAGGAACTTCATCGCCGTCCTCCGGGGGGTGCGCCCGCCGGCCCGTGCCCGGCCGGACGCGCCCGAAACTCTAGCACCGCCGGCGGCGCGGCTACCGCGCGCGCAGTCACTCTCCCGGCCGCATCCCGGCGCCTGCGCGCTGCGCGCGCACCCGGCGCGGCGCAGCCGCCGGCGAGGGTCGGGTCGTCAGCAGGACCCCGCCGATGACCATCAGGCCGCCGATGACCATGCTGGCGAGGATGGGCTCGCCGAGGAAGAGCGCGGAGAACGCGACCCCGAACACCGGCACGAAGTTGATGAAGATCGCGGTGCGCGACGGGCCGATGCGCCGCACGCCCTCGGAAAAGAAGAGGAACGCCAGCACCGTCCCGAAGATCCCGATGTAGGTGATCGCGAGCCAGCCGCGCGCGGGCAGGTCGGCGACCGCGGCCCAGGGCCGCTCGAACAGCGCCGCGAGCGCGAGCATCCCCCCGCCGAGCAGCGCGGCCCAGGTGGTCATCGCGAGCGGCGAGACGCGGCCGAGAACGCCGCGCCCGATCAGCGTATAGCTCACCCACCCGAGCACGCTGCCGAACAGCAGCAGCTCGCCCGTGCCGAGCGCGCCGGAGAAGAGCGACGGGAGGTCGCCGCGCGCGATCACGATCGCCGCGCCCACGAGCGCGAGCGCGATCCCGGCCCACCGGCCGCGCGAGAGCCGCTCGCGGAAGATGAGCCACATCCCGAGCGCGGTCCCGATCGGGTTGAGCGCCATGATCAGCGCCCCGCGCCCCGCCGGCACGCGCTCGAGCGCGGGAAAGAAGCACGCGTTCCACGCGAACACGCCGGTGAACCCGAGGGCCGCGAGCAGCGCGAGCCCGCGCGCGTCCGGGCGCGGCAGCCCGCCTTCGAGCACGCGCACGAGCGCAAGGAGGATGACGATCGCGGTCGCGAGGCGCAGCGCCCCGGCGGTGAACGGCGGCAGCAGCGGGGCGGCGACGCGACCGGCGACGAACTGGCCGCCCCAGCAGGCAGCCATCAGCACGAGCCGGAGGTAGAGCCCGGGCGAGGCGCCCGGCACCGGCCTCACGTCGCCCGCCCGCGCGGTGGCGGCCTCACGCCTTCGGGGGGTCGGCGCGCGCTCCCGCGTCGAGGCGCAGCGCCACGTACGACCCCGGGGCGGCCTCCAGCCGCGCGAGCTGGCCGTCGCCCGGCGTGCGCGCGGGCACCTTCTCGCCCGCGTTGAGCGCGTCGATCCACGCCTGCCAGTCGGGCCACCACGAGCCCTCGTTCCGGCGGGCGGACTGCTGGAACGCCTCGGGCGTGTCGGGCAGCGCGTCGTTGGTCCAGAACCCGTACTTGTTCGCCGCGGGCGGGTTGACGATGCCGGCGATGTGGCCGGAGCCGCCCAGCACGAAGCGCACCGGCCCGCCCAGGACGCGCGCGCCGAGGTAGGTCGAGCGCCAGGGGGCGATGTGGTCTTCCACGGTGGAGATGAAATAGGCCGGCACCTTCACCCGCGCGAGGTCGATCGGCACGCCGCCGAGCGCGATGCCCCCCGGTTCGCGCAGCCGGTTGTGCAGGTACATGTTGCGCAGGTAGAAGCTGTGCATCGACGCGGGCATGCGCGTGGAGTCGGAGTTCCAGTACAGCAGGTCGAAGGGGAACGGCTCCTTGCCCATCAGGTAGTTGTTGATCACGAACGACCAGATGAGGTCGTTCGAGCGCAGCATGTTGAACGTGGTGGCCATCTCGGAGCCCTCGAGAAAGCCGCGCTCGTTCATCTTCTTCTCGAGGTTCTCGACCTGCCTCTCGTCGATGAAGACGCCGAGCTCGCCCGGGACCGAGAAATCGAGCAGCGAGACGAAGAAGGTCGCGCTCTTCACGCGCTCGTCGCCCTTCGCCGCCATGTAGCCGAGCGTCGCGCCGAGCAGCGTCCCCCCGAGGCAGTAGCCGATCGCGTTGACCTCGCGGCTGCCGGTGGCCGCCTCGACCGCGTCGAGCGCGGCGAGCGTGCCCTCGAACATGTAGTCCTCGAACTTCTTGTGCGCGAGGCGCGCGTCGGGGTTCACCCACGACACGACGAACACCGTGTGGCCCTGCTGGGTCGCCCAGCGGATGAAGGAGTTCTTCTCGCGCAGGTCGAGGATGTAGAACTTGTTGATCCAGGGCGGGATGATCAGCAGCGGGCGCCGGTACTGCTCGGCGGTGAGCGGGTCGTACTGGATGAGCTGCATCAGCTCGTTCTGGAAGACGACGGCCCCCTTCGAGGTGGCGACGTTCACGCCGACCTTGAAGGCCTTCATGTCGGTCATCTTGATGCGCAGCTGGCCGTCGCCCTCGTCGAGATCCTCGAGCAGGTTCTTCAGGCCCTTGACCAGGTTGTGGCCGCCGGTCTTCATCGTCTCGCGCAGCACCTGCGGGTTGGTGAGCGCGAAGTTCGACGGGCTGAGCGCGTCCACGTACTGGCGGGTGAAGAAGTCCACCTTCTTCTTCGACTCCTCGGGAATGCCCGCGACGTTCGACACGACGTCGTGGATGTGGCGCGCCGCGATGAGGTAGCTCTGCTTCACGTAGTCGAACACGAAGTTCGACTGCCACTCCTCGTCCTTGAAGCGCGCGTCGCTCTGCGCCGGCGCGGCGACCGGCGCGGCCGGCTGCCCGAGCAGCTTCAGCCACGAGTTCTGCCACAGGCGCATGTAGTCGAGGTACATGTTCAGCTGCGCCTGCGCGAGCGCCACCGGGTTCGCGGCGAGCTGCGCCCACATGTCCATGAAGGCCTTGGCGATGCCGAGCTCGTCGGCGAACGACACGCCCTGGCCGGAGGCGTTGCGCTTCAGGAAGTCCCCGATCACGTTCGACG
>JAGVSZ010000050.1 GCA_019137045.1 Betaproteobacteria bacterium | reverse complement strand
GTCGCAGCGCTCGAGCTTCACCTCGTAGAGGAAGTGGTTGCCGCCGAACCCCACCACCGCGCCGTCCGCGAGCGCGACGGCGTGCTCCGCGAGCCGCTTGCCGTCCAGGAACGTGCCGTTGCGGCTGCCCAGGTCCTCGAGGTACGGGGTCGCGCCCCGGACGAAGATGTGCGCGTGGCGCCGCGAGAGGTAGCCGACCTCGTGCGGATACCGGTCCTGGTAGCGCGAGAACGTGGTGTCGGACTTGCCGATCAGGAACGGGAAGTCCCCGAGCACGATCGGCTGGAGGCCCGAGTCGGCGCGCACCGGCGTCAGCGTGAGGCTGAGGAGCCGCGCGGCCGGGCGCGGCGGCGCCGCGCGCGGCACGAGCTGGACGCGGTAGGCGAGCATCCCGCCGAGTCGCAGCTCGTCGGCGTTGCCCAGCGGGGCGGGCTTGTGGCGCACCGGGACGCCGTTCACGGTGGTGCCGTTGCTGCTCTCCAGGTCCGCCACGTAGGCGGCGCCGTCCTCGACGAAGATCCGGGCGTGCCGGCGCGACAGGCTCGCCACGACCCCGGCGTCGTACGCGTCGAACGGCGGCTCCGAACGCCCGATGGCGAAGAGGCGGTCGACGATGCGGATCTCGCCGAGCTCCGGGTGCGAGATCGGCCAGAGCACGACGTCGAAGGGCGGAGCCACGGCCCCCCGCAGATCGGTCGTCAGGGGCGAGGGCGCGGGCATCGCCGGCCTACTTGCCTGGGCTGCGCTCATCGTTCGTCTCGTTACGGACTTCGACCGGCGGCCAGCCGCCGCCGAGCGCCTTGTAGAGGGTCACGGTGTCGGCGAGGATCTGCTGGTGGTTGGCGAGCACGGCGAGCTCGGCGGCGAGGAGCTGCCGCTCGCTCTCGAACACCTCGAGCTGCGAAACGACCCCGGCCTTGAGCTGCGCCCGGACCTCGCTGGCGACGAGCTTGAGCTGGCTCGTCTGCTGCACGAGCTCGACGCGCTGCTCCTTGCGCGCGGCGAGGCTCACCAGCGCGTTCTCGACCTCCTCGAAGGCGACCATGACGGTGCGCCGGTACTCCGCCGCCGCGGCGCCGGTCTGCGCCTCGGTCGTCTTGATGCGGGCGTTGATCCCCGGGTCGAACAGCGGGATGTTGATGCTCGGCAGGAAGCTGAGCGTGAACGACTTCATCAGGTCGCCGAGCGCGAGGCTCGCGGTCCCGGCGCGCCCGGTCAGCTGGATCGACGGCAGCCGGGCGAGCTTCGCCTGGCCGGCGAGGTCGTAGCCCTGCAGCACGCGGTACTCGGCCGCGACGATGTCGGGCCGGCGCGCGAGCAGCTGCGCGGGCAGGCCCGGCGGCACCTCCGGCAGCCGCACCCGGTCGAGGAGCCGGCCGGGCGCGAGCTTCTGCTCGCCCGCGGGGACGCCGGTGAGCGTCGCGAGCGCGTTCTCGGCGAGGTCGCGCGCGCGCTTGAGCTCGAGCAGGCCGTCGGTCAGGCGGTTGATCTCCGCGCGCTGGCGCACCACCTGCGTCCGCGGCGCGAGCCCGTGCGCGAGCTGCGCCTCGTAGATGGCGAGGATGGCGCGGTTGCGGTCGAGCGCGCGCCGCTGCTCGACGAGCTGCTGGTCGAGCTGCAGGATCTGGAAGTACGTCGTCGACACCGCGGCGACGAGCGTCAGGTAGCCGGCGCGCCAGTCCGCCTCGGTGGCGCGGAACTCCGCGGTCTGCGCCTGCACGCCCTTCTCGAACTTGCCCCAGATGTCCAGCTCCCAGCTGACCTGGGTGCCGAGGTCGTAGCGCTGCGAGGTCTTGCGTCCGGTGGACTTCTCGAAGATCGCGCCCGCGCCGACGTCCACGATCGGCATCCCGCCCGCCTTCGCCTCGCCGATGAGCGCCGCGGCGACCTGCGTGCGCGCCGCGAGCACCTTCAGGTCGTAGTTGCCCGCGATCGCCTGCGCCACCAGCGCGTCGAGCTGCGGATCGCCGAACGCCTGCCACCAGTCGGGCGAGACCGTCTGCGCGGCCGAGACCGGGGCGCGGGGGCCGGACCACGACGTTTTCGCCGGCGAGTCGGGGCGCTGGAACGCCGGGCCCGCGAGGTCGGCGCAGCCCGCGACCGATGCGGCGAGGAGCGCGGCGGCGAGCGTTCGGCGCAGGGCGGGGCCCGCATCGCGCCGGGCACAACCGGCAGTCATCGTCTCTGGCTGGTTCACGCGGGCGGAAGCGGCACTCGATGCGGCGACTGTACCGAGCCGCATCCCGCGCGCGCGCCGCGCATTACCGTGCGCCGCGCGACTTATTCACCGGCGCGACCGGGCGCCGCGTGCGGCGAGCGCCGAAACGGCGAGCGCCGCACCCGGAGGGAATGCCCCCGGGCACGGCGCTCGCTTCGTCGGGGATCGCTTACGCGGCCTGGCCGACCAGCGCGAGCGAGTTCAGGAGCGTGGCGGTGTTGATGCCGACGTCCGTGTAGCTCTGCGGCATGGCCTGCGCGTTCGTGACGCTCTGCGGGCTGGCGAAGTTCAGGAGCCCGGCCTGGTACGCCACGGCGCCGGTCTGAATGCCGAAGTTGAAACCACCGCGCACGGCGGCGAGCTCTTTGCGGGACAGCTCCTTGCTGACTTCCAGATCTTTGATGAACATGACTGCTCTCCTAAGGTTGGGTTGAAAGACTCCTTGCTTCACGTTGAGCATGTTTCCGTGCTCGGCGATACCCAGAGCACGGGGCGTGCCAGGCCCGCTGCGCGCGCCTGCGGATCGACGCTAAGCGCCTGAGCGGAATCGGGATGTCGGTCGGTGGAGGGCGTCTTCGGTGCGCCGCGGGGCGCTGCGCGGCTGGTGGGGCTCGGCCAACAGCACGGCGCGCGCTGTTGGGCGCGTCGCAACGCCGCGCGCGGGTACACTCCGCCCCGCTCGCGATGCTCACACCGACGCCCTTCCACCCGCGCACCGCGCCGCTGTGCCGGAGCCACGCCTGGCGCCGGTGGGCGGGCTGCGTGGTCGCGAGCGCCTACGAGCTCTCGCACGAGCGCGAGTACCACGCGGTGCGCGGCGCGGCGGCGCTGTTCGACGTCTCGCCGCTCTACAAGTACCGGGTGCACGGCCGCGACGCGGCGCGCTTCCTCGACCACGTCGTGACCCACGACGCCGGCCGTCTCGCCGCCGGCCGGGTGCTGTACACGCCGTGGTGCGACGCGCGCGGCAAGGTCATCGACGACGGCACGGTCGCGCGGCTCGACGAGGCGACCTTTCGCCTCACCTCCGCCGAGCCGAACCTGCGCTGGCTGCAGGACAACGCGGCCGGGTTCGAGGTCGCGATCGAGGATGTCTCGGCGGCGACCGCGGCGCTGGCGCTGCAGGGGCCGAACGCGCGCGCGATCCTCCAGCGCCTGGGCGATCGCGACTTCGAAGGCCTGCGGTACTTCGGGCTGACCGCGGCGCGCCTCGGCGGCGTGCCGGTGACGATCTCGCGCACCGGATACACCGGCGACCTCGGCTACGAGCTGTGGCTCGCCGCGGACGACGCGCTGCCGCTCTGGGACGCGCTGATCGAAGCCGGAACGCCGTACGGGATCACCCCGGCCGGCATCCTCGCGCTCGACGTCGCCCGCATCGAGGCCGGGCTGATGCTCCTCGACGTGGACTACGTGAGCGCCGGCCGCGCGCTCATCGAGAACCAGACCTCGTCGCCCTACGAGCTCGACCTCGGGTGGGCGGTGAAGCTCGACAAGCCGGCCTTCGTCGGCCGGCGCGCGCTCGCGGCGGAGGCCGTGCGCGGTCCGCAGTGGCGGTTCGCCGGAATCCAGGTCGAGTGGGACTCGTTCGAGCGGCTCTTCGCGGCGGCCGGCCTCGCCCCGCGCGTGCCGCTCGCGGCGTGGCGCACGAGCGTGCCGCTCTACGCCGGCGGCGAGCAGGTCGGCTACGCGACGAGCGGCGTCTGGTCGCCGCTCCTCAAACAGTACATCGCCCTCGCGCACCTGCAGTCGCGCTGGGCCGCCGTCGGGACCGCGCTCGAGATGGAAGTGACCGTCGAGCACCGGCGGCAGCGCGCCGCCGCGCGCGTGGTGAAGAAGCCGTTCTTCGACCCGGAGCGCAAGCGCGCCTAGCCATGGCGAACGCGTACGACGCGATCGTGATCGGCGGCGGCCACAACGGGCTGGTCGCCGCCGCGTACCTCGCGCGCGCCGGAAGGCGCGTCGTCGTCCTCGAGCGGCGCGAGCGCGTCGGCGGCGCGGCGGCGAGCGAGGAGGTGTTTCCGGGCTTCACGTTCTCGGTCTTCTCGTACGTCGTGAGTCTGCTGCGGCCGGAGATCATCCGCGACCTCGAGCTCCCCCGGCACGGCCTGCACGTGCTGCCGCTCGAGAGCACGCTCACGCCGCTGCCGAACGGCGACTATCTCGCGCAGTGGAACGACCACGACCAGAACCGCCGGGAGCTGGCGCGTCACAGCCTGCGCGACGCGGAGGCCTACGACGAGTTCGGCCGCCTCATGCACCTCATGTCGCGCGCGGTGAAGCCGTTCCTCGGCATGGCGCCGCCGGACCCCGGCTCGCTCGCGCCGCGCGAGCTCGCCGCGCTCGGTCGGCTCGGGCGGCAGCTCCGGGGGCTGGGGCGGGAGCAGTTCCACGCGCTCCACAGGCTCGCCACGATGAGCGCGGCCGACTACCTCGACGAGTGGTTCGAGACCGAGGCGCTCAAGGCCACCAAGTCGGCGAGCGGCATCATCGGCACGCTCGCCGGCCCGCGCTCGCCCGGCACCGCGTACGTGCTGCTGCACCACTACATGGGCGAGCTCGACGGGGTGTTCCGCGCGTGGGGTTTCGCGAAGGGAGGCAACGGCTCGGTCAGCGCGGCGATCGCCGGCGCGGCGCGCGCGGCGGGGGTCGAGATCCGCACGCAGGCGCAGGTCGCGAACGTCATCGTCGGGAACGGCCGCGCGACCGGCGTTGCGCTCGCGAGCGGCGAGGAGCTGCGCGCGCCGCGCGTCGTCTCGAACGCCGACCCGCGGCGCACGTTCCTCGAGCTGGTCGGCGAGCGCCACCTCCCCGCGGATTTCGTGCAGGCGATCCGCGCCTTCCGTTTCCGCGGCGCCTCGGCCAAGGTCAACCTCGCGCTCGATGCGCTCCCCGACTTCGCGTGCCTCCCGGGCGCGGGGCCGCACCTGCGCGGCGCGATCTCGATCAGCCCGAGCGTCGACTATCTCGAGCGCGCCTACGACCAGGCGAAGTACGGCGAGTTCTCGCGCCGCCCGTACATGGACATCGTGCTCCCGTCGATGATCGACCCGGGCATGGCGCCGCCGGGCAAGCACGTGATGTCGATCTTCGCGCAGTACGCGCCCTACCACCTGAACGGCGGCTGGACGGACGCGCGGCGCGAGGCGTTCGGCGACGCGGTGATCGACACGCTGGCCGAGTACGCGCCGAACCTGAAGTCGATCCTCCTGCACCGGCAGGTGGTGACGCCGGCGGACATCGAGCGCGTGGTGGGGATCAGCGAGGGGAACATCTTCCACGGCGAACTCTCGCTGCAGCAGATGTTCTTCCTGCGGCCGGTGCCGGCGTGGGCGAAGTACCGCACGCCGATCGCCGGGCTGTGGCAGTGCGGCTCGGGTACGCACCCGGGCGGCGGCGTGATGGGCGCGCCCGGCCGGCTGGCGGCGCTCGAGATCCTGAAGGAGAGCCGATGACCGCGCCGGTCGTCGTCCTCGGCGCGAGCGCCGACGCGCTCGTCGCCGCGCACTATCTGGCGCGGTCGGGCCGCCGCGTGATCGTGCTCGACGAGCACGGCCCGGGCGCCCCGGACGACGGCGGCTGGGTGCCGCCGCACGTCGTGCGCGACCTCGGGCTCGCGCAGCTGCGCGTCGAGCGCGTCGACCCGTGGGCGCGCGCGCCGCTGCCCGACGGCGGATACCTCGAGCTCTGGCACGACCCGGCGCGCTCGGCCGAGGCGATCCGGCGCGTGAGCCCGCGCGACGCGGCGCAGTGGCCGGCGTTCTGCGCGCTCATGGCACGGCTCGCAGGCGTGCTCGAGCCGCTCTACGCCGCGCCGCCGCCGGATCCGCTGGCGAGCGGGTGGCGCGAGCTCGCGCCGCTCGCGGCC
>JAGVSZ010000174.1 GCA_019137045.1 Betaproteobacteria bacterium | reverse complement strand
GCCGCGCCGGCCGGCCGCGCGCCTGCGCGGTGGACGCGGGCGGCGTGACGCTGCAGCTGGCCGACGGCACCACGGAGCGCGCGGACTGGGTGCTCGCGGCGAGCGGCCGCCGGCCGAACGTCGCCGGCATCGGTCTCGACGCGGCGGGGGTCGCCCTCGGCGCGGACGGATTCGTCGCCACGGACGAGCGCACCATGACCGCGGCGCCGGGCGTGTACGCGATCGGCGACTGCGCGAATCCCCGCATGACCTCGAACCACGCGCTCGCCGAGGCGGCCGTCGCGATCGCCGACATCGTCGCGCCGGGAAGCGCGCTGCGGGACCCCGACGCGGTGCCTGCAGTCGTTTACTCCGCGCTCGAGCTCGCGCGCGTGGGCTGGTCGGAGGCGCGCGCCGAGGAGGCGGAGCGCGACCCCGCGACCGGCTTCGCGTCGCTGCAGTCCAGCCCCGCGGCGCTCGCCGGAGGCGACGCCCGCGGTTTCGTGCGCGTCGTCGCCGACCTCGAGTCGGGCGCGCTCCTCGGCGCGGAGGCGGTGGGCGCGCACGCCGGCGAGTGGATCCACGTCGCGGGCGCCGCGCTGCGCGCGCCGGACGGGCTCGCGCGCCTCGCCCGCGCGCGCTACAACCATCCTTCGCTCGCGGAGGAGGTCCTCAACGCGACCGAGACGCTCGCGGCCAAGTGGGGCCTCGGTGAGAGAATCTTTGCGCCCGGCGCGGGCGCGCGGGAATAAGCGCCGTGCGCCGCTTGTTTGACGGACGGACGGCGCCGCGCGGGTGCCGCGCGGCGGCCGTGCGATCGGGAGAGCATCCAATGAGAGGAACCCTCGCGGCCGCGGCCGCGCTATCCCTCGCCGCAGCCGCCGGCTGCGCCAGCCTGCGCGGGCAGAGCGCGCCGGCCGAGTACAGCGGCGGCGTGCTGGTCGACCAGGCGAAGAAGATGACCCTCTACACGTTCGACCGGGATCCGCGCGGGCGCAGCGCGTGCAACGGCCCGTGCGCGGCGAGCTGGCCGCCGTTTCTCGCCGCCGCGGGCGGCGACGCGGAGGTCGCGGGCTTCACCAAGGTGCAGCGCGACGACGGCGCGCTGCAGTGGGCCTACAAGGGCAAGCCGCTCTACTTCTGGAGCAGGGACCAGAAGCCCGGCGACCGGAGCGGCGACGGCGTCGACAACCTGTGGCGGGCCGCAAAGTAGGCGCCGGCCTTGGATCTGCACGCGATCGCCCCGCACATCCCGCGCCTGCGGCGGTACGCGCGCGCGCTCGCGGGCGATCAGCACGCCGCGGACGACCTCGTCCAGGACACCCTGGAACGGGCAATCAACAAGCGCCATCTGTGGCGCCCGGACAGCGATCTGCGGGCGTGGCTGTTCGCGATCATGCACAACGTCTTCGTGAATCAGCTCCGTGCGCGGAGCGCGCACCCCGAGGCGGCACTCGCGGATGACGACCTGCCGCCGGTTCCGTCCGCGCAGGGCGCGCGGCTGGAGATCCGCGACCTGGAGAGCGCCCTCGCGCTGCTGCCGCCCGAGCAACGCGAGATCGTGCTGCTCGTCGGCCTGGAGCAGTTTTCCTACGCGGAAGTCGCGCGCGCGCTCGACATCCCGATCGGCACCGTGATGTCGCGGCTCTTCCGCGGGCGCGAGCGGCTGCGCACGCTCGTCACCGGCGCGCTTCCCGCGCCGGCGCTCAAGGCGGTCAAATGAAGGTCACCGAGCACGAGCTGCATGCGTACGTCGACGAGGGGCTCGCGCCGCCCGCGCGGCGCGAGGTCGAGGCGCATCTCGCCGAGCACGCGGAGGACGCCGCGCGCGTGCAGGCCTATCGCGAGCAGAACGCCGCGCTGCGCGCCGCGTTCGATCCGGTGCTGAACGAGCCGATCCCCGACCGCCTGCGCCGCATCGACACGACTCGCCGGTCGACGCGGATCGCCGTGGCCGCGGGCTGGCTCGCCGTCGGCGCGGCGGTGGGCTGGTTCGCGCATGCGCTGGTGGGCGTCCGGGGCGGGTTGACGCCGCCGTCGCTCGCGCGTCAGGCCGCGATCGCGCACGCGGTGTATTCACCGGAGATCCGGCACCCGGTGGAGGTCGGCGCCGCCGAGCAGGAGCACCTCGTCAACTGGCTCTCGAAGCGCCTCGGGGCGAAGCTGAAGGCGCCGCTCCTGGCGGCGGAGGGGTTCGAACTCGTCGGCGGGCGGCTGCTGCCCGGGCCGGGCGGCGCGGTCGCGCAGTTCATGTACCAGGACGCCCGGGGCAAGCGCCTCACGCTGTACGTCACGCGCGTCGAGAGCGCGCAGCGCGACACCGCGTTCCGGTTCAGCCAGGAGGACAGGGTCGCGGTGTTCTACTGGATCGACGGGCCGTTCGGCTACGCGCTCTCGGGCGAGTTCGCCAAGTCGCAGCTCCTGGAAGTCGCCACCGCCGTCTACAAGCAGCTCAATCCCTGAGCGCGTGCGTGGCTGCGCCCGCGACGGCGTAAGGAATCCGTCCGGCCGCGCGACTCGTACACGAAGGATCGCACCCGCTCGCACGCGAGGACCCCCCATGCTGATCAGGCGCCCCGACCACATCCGGCCCGCGGAGATCACGCCCCGGCCCTTCTACGAGCGCCGCCGCGCGCTGCTCAAGCTCGCGGGCGCCGGCTCGGCGCTCGGCGCGGCGGGGTTGCTCGCCGCGGCGGGCCGCGCCGCGGAGCCGACGCTCGGGCTCGAGAAGCTGCCGAACGTCGCGCGCAGCGCGCTCAGCACGACCGAGCCCGCCACCGCGTACAAGTACGTGACGACGTACAACAACTTCTACGAGTTCGGGACCGACAAGGACGACCCGATGCAGTACGCGAAGCGGCTCAAGGTGCGGCCGTGGACCGTCGCGGTCGAAGGCGAGGTCGAGCGCCCGCGGACGTTCGCAATCGAGGACCTGCTCAAATTCCCGCTCGAGGAGCGCGTGTACCGCCTGCGCTGCGTCGAGGCCTGGTCGATGGTCGTCCCGTGGGTCGGCTTCGAGTTCAATGCGCTCGCCAAGCTCGTGCAGCCGACGTCGCGGGCCCGGTTCGTCGAGTTCGTCACCGCCTACCGCCCCGAGGAGATGCCGGGCGTGCGCCTGCCGGTGCTCGACTGGCCGTACGTGGAAGGGCTGCGCATCGACGAGGCGATGCACCCGCTCACGATCATGGCGGTCGGGCTCTACGGCGAGGTGCTGCCGAACCAGAACGGCGCGCCGGTGCGGCTGGTGGTGCCGTGGAAGTACGGCTTCAAGTCCGCCAAGTCGATCGTGCGCATCCGGTTCGTCGCGCAACAGCCGAAGACGGCCTGGGAGAAGGCGGCGCCGAACGAGTACGGGTTCTACTCGAACGTGAACCCCGGCGTCGACCATCCGCGCTGGAGCCAGCGGCGCGAACGGCGCATCCCCGAGCTGTTCGCCAAGCGCGAGACGGTGCTCTTCAACGGCTACGGCGACCAGGTCGCGCGCCTGTACGCCGGCATGGACCTCAAGAAGTTCTACTGAGCACGGCGATGGCGCTCTCCGCACGCTCGATGTCCGCGCTGAAGGCGGCCGTCTTTCTCGCCGCGCTCGTCCCGGTCGCCCGCATCGGCTGGGCGCTCGCATTCGATCCCGATGCGCTCGGCGCGAACCCGGCGGAGTTCATCACCCGCTCGACCGGGGACTGGACGCTGCGCTTCCTGCTCCTCACGCTCGCGGTGACGCCGCTGCGCAAGGCGCTCGGCTGGCACTGGCTGGCGGGCTGGCGGCGGATGCTCGGTCTGTACGCGTTCTTCTACGGCGTGACGCACTTCGCGAGCTTCGTCTCCTTCGACCACGTCTTCGTGCTCGCCGAGATCCTGAAGGACATCGTGAAGCGGCCGTTCATCACCGTCGGCGTCACCGCACTGGCGCTGATGCTGCCGCTGGCGATCACCTCCACCGACCGCATGGTGCGGCGGCTGGGGGCGAAGCGCTGGCGCGCGCTGCACCGCCTGGTCTACCTCATCGCGCCGCTCGGGGTGCTGCACTTCTGGTGGATGGTGAAGGCCGACCTCACCGAGCCGGCGATCTACGCCGCGCTCCTGACGGTGCTGCTCGGCTACCGGGTCGCGGCCAGGCTGCGGGAGGCGAAGCGGAAGGCTGCGCGCAACCGGCGCGCGCCGCTGCCGCAGCCGAACGCGTGAGGCCGCGCCCCCGCGCTCAGGTCGCGCGCGCCGGCAGCCAGCGGCGCAGCGGCCGCGCGATGTCGCGCGTCTCCACCAGCGAGTAGGCCGCGGGCACCACCACCAGGGTGAGGAGGGTCGAGGTGATCATGCCGCCGATCACCGCGACCGCGAGCGGCTGATTGGTCTCGGACCCGGAGCCGAACCCGAGCGCGGCGGGTGCGAGCGCCAGCACGATCGTGGCGGAGGTCATCAGGACCGGCCGCATCCGGGTCGGGCAGGCGTCGCGCAGCGCCGCGTCGACCCCCATGCCCCCGGCGCGCCGCTGATTGGTGAGGTCCACCAGCAGGATCGAGTTCTTCGCCACCAGGCCGATCAGCAGCACCAGCCCGATCATCGAGAAGATGTTGAGCGTGAGCGGGGTGACCTCGGCGCCGAGCCAGGTCGCGAACTGCGCGATCGGCTGGCTCACCCACAGGGCGAAGATCCCGCCGATGATGGCGAGCGGCACCGCGAGCATGATGATCAGCGGCTGGACGAAGGAGTTGAACTGGCTCGCCAGCACCATGAACAGCAGGATCGAGCCCACCACGAACGCGAACATCACGTAGCGCTCGGTCTTGCCGAGCTCCGCCGCCTCGCCGATGAACTGCACGCGGTAGCCGGGCGGTAGCGCCGCCGCCGCCTCGTTGACCTTCTCGATCGCCGCGCCGAGCGTGACGCCCGGGACGTTGAAGAAGGTCGCGGCGTACTCGAGGTCGAACTTGCCGATCACCGCCGGGCCGAGCACTTCCCTGAGTGTCGCGACGCTGTCGAGGCGGATCAGCTGCCCCTGGCGGTTGCGCAGGTAGATCTTCGCGAGATCGCGCTGCTGCACGAACTCGCCGTCGGCCGCCTTGACGCGCACGTCGTAGCGCTGACCGTCCCCGGGGTCGTCGTTGTACTTCGCGATGTCGATGCCGCCGGTGAGCATGTTGAGCGCCGACGCGACGTCCTGCGCGCTCAGGCCGAGCGCCTGCGCCCGCGTGCGGTCCGGAGCGAGGACGTACTGCGGCAGCTCGAGCTGCAGGTCGGTGTCCATGCGCCCGATCGCCGGGTCGGCCTGCAGCTTGCGCTGGAGGTCGGTCGCGAGCCGGCCCATCTCCATCAGGTTCGGGCCGGAGACGACGAACTGCAGCGGCTCGGTGCGCTGCCCCTGGAACACGCCGAACGGACGCGGGAAGGCGCGGATGCCGGCGACCTGCGTCAGCTCCTGTCGCAGCGCGGCGAGCACCTGCTGCTGCGAGCGCATCCCGCCCGCGCGCCGCTCGGCCTTGGGCAGCATGCGGATGACGAGCGTCGCCTGGTTCACCTGCTGCGCGCTGCCCAGGCCGATGATCGCCCACTCGGTGACGATCTCGGGATAGGTCTTGGTGATCGCCTCGACCTCGCGCAGCTTGCGGTCGGTGTACTCGATCGAGGACCCGAGCGGCGTGCGCATCGAGATCAGGAAGCGCCCCTCGTCCTGCTGCGGCGCGAGCTCCTTGCCGACGTTCTTGAAGAAGTACTGGCTGGACAGCACGACGAGCAAGGTCGCGCCGAGCACCTTCCAGCGGTGGCGCAGCGACTGCTCCAGGCACCAGCGGTACCCCCTGTCCATCGCGGCGAAGAACCGGTCGAGCGCGCGGTGCACGCGCCCGTCGTGCTTCTGCACGCGCAGGAAGCGCGAGCACAGCATCGGGGTGAGCGTGAGGGCGACGAACCACGACATCAGCACGCCGAACGTCACCACCACCGCGAACGACTTGAAGAACTGGCCGATGATGCCGCCGAGAAAGATCACCGGCGCGAAGATCGACACCAGCGCGAGCGTGGCCGCGAGCACCGCGAAAGTCACCTCGCGGCTGCCGTTGATCGCCGCCGACACCGGGTCCGGATCGAGGTGCTCGCGGTGCCGGAAGATGTTCTCCAGC
>JAGVSZ010000402.1 GCA_019137045.1 Betaproteobacteria bacterium | reverse complement strand
GGTGCGCTGCACGACGTAGTAGGACGTGGCGAAGAGCGCCGAGCCGCCGAACGCGAAGATCACCGCGTTCGTGTGCAGCGGGCGCAGCCGGCCGAAGGAGAGCCAGGGAATCCCGTAGGTGAGGTCGGGCCAGATGAACTGCGCGGCGACCACCACACCGACCAGCATGCCCACGATGCCCCACACGACGGTCATGATCGCGAACTGCCGCACGACGGTGTAGTTGTAGGTCGCGGCTGTCATGAGTCTCTTCCCCCTTCCCGCAAAGTGGTATCCGGCGCGCTTGCGTGCGAGCAAGGAGCGAATGCTAGGAGAGCATGCGCCCGCGCACTTGATTCAGGTCAAATCGCGCGCCGCGGCGGAGCGAAACCCCCGCGCCGCGCAGTGATGCGCCCTATCGGTCATCCGTTCCGCCGGGCGCGTCGTCGTCGAGCAGCACTGTAAAGCCGGGGCCCTCGAGGTCGTCGAACTGCCCGGACCGGAGCGCAAACCAGAACACCGCCCCGATGGCGAAGACCAGGACCACCGAAAGCGGGATCAGCAGGAACAGCACGTCCACCAGCCTAGTCCTCCTGCTCGCCCGGCCGGTCCCGCCGGCGCAGCCGCAGCGCGTTCAGCACGACCGCCACCGAGCTTCCCGACATGCCGATGCCCGCCATCCACGGCGTGACGAGACCCGCCGCCGCGGCCGGGAGGGCGGCGAGGTTGTACACGGTCGCCCAGGCGAGGTTCTGCCGGATCACGCGCAGCGCGGCGCGCGCGAGCTCGAACGCCTGGCCGAGCGCGCGCGGATCCCCCGAGACGAGCACCGCGTCGGCACGGGCTTGCGCGAGCTCGGCGCCGGTGCCCAGCGCCACCGAGACGTCCGCCTGAGCGAGCACGGGGGCGTCGTTGACGCCGTCTCCGATCATCGCCACGGTCGCGCCCGCACGCTGCAGGCCGGCGACGTAGGCCTGCTTGGCCGCGGGATCGGCTTGCGCCCGCATCGCCACGATGCCCAGGCCGTCCGCGATTGCGCGCACCGGCCCCTCCGCGTCACCGCTCAGCAGATGAACCCGCTTGCCCATTTCCCCGAGGCGGCGGACCAGCGCCGCGGCGCCCGGTTTGAGGGTGTCGTCCAGCTCGAAGCGCGCGAGCCAGGCATCGGCGGCCACGAGGTACACGAACGTCGAGGCCGCGTGCCGGGGAGGCGTGTCTCCGCCGCCCGGGCCGGCGAGCCCCGCGCAGAATGCATGCGTGCCGATCCGGTACCGGACGCCCTCCACTTCCCCCTCGATCCCGCGCCCGGGATGGCTCACGCTGCACACTGCGGCGACGGTCCCCTGCCCCCCCGCGCCGTGACGCGCGAGCGCGCGCGCGACGGGGTGCTCGGAGGCGGCCTCCAGCGCGAGCGCCACCGCTCGGCAGCGCTCGAGCGGCAGCGCGCCGAGCGCGACGGTCGCGACGACTCGCAGCTCGCCCTCGGTCAGCGTTCCGGTCTTGTCGAAGACCACGTCGGTCGCGCGCGCCAGGGTCTCGATCGCGTGGCCGCGCGTGACGATGATGCCGCGCCGCGCGAGTTCGCCCGTCGCGACCGCCAGCGCAGCCGGCGTGGCGAGCGACAGCGCGCAGGGGCAGGTGACGACCAGCACCGACACCGCGATCCAGAGCGCGCGCCCGGGCGCGAGCGCCAGCCACGCGGCGGCGGTGGCCGCGGCGAGGACGAGGACGGCGAGGACGAAGACGTGCGCGTACCGGTCGGCGACCTCGACCAGGCGATGGCGCTCGGTCAGCGCGCGTTCGACCAGCCGGACGATCGCGGCGACCGTGGTGTCCGCGCCGACCCGCTCCACGCGCACCACGAGGGGCGACGAAGCGTTCAGCGAGCCGCCGACCGCGCCGCTGCCTGCGCGTTTCGCGACCGGGCGGCTCTCTCCGGTGAGCAGCGACTCGTCCACCGCTCCTTCCCCCGCGGCCACCACGCCGTCGGCCGGCACGCGTTCGCCCGGGCGAACGAGTACGAAGTCGCCCGGCCGGAGCGCGCTCACGGCCACGTCCTCGGTCTCGACCGGGCCGGGGAACCGGCGCAGGCGCGCCGCCTGCGCGGGGACGATGCGGCCGAGGTGGGCGAGCGCCTCACCGGCGCGATGGCGTGCCTCGAATTCGAGGTAACGTCCCGAGAGGAGGAGAAACACGAACATCGTGACGGAGTCGAAGTACACCTCCCCGTCGGCCCGCAGCGTGGCCCACACGCTGGCCGCGAAGGCCACCGCCACGCCCAGCGCGACCGGCACGTCCATTCCCGCGCGACGGGCCTTCAGGTCGCGCCAGGCACCGAGGAAGAACGGCTGCGCCGAGTAGGCAACGACGGGAACGGTCAGCGCGAGACTCGCCCAGCGCATGAGCGTCTCCACGTCGAGCGGCAGCCCGCCCTCCGCCCCGGCGACGTACGCGGGCACCGCATACATCATGACCTGCATCATGCCGAGGCCTGCGACGAAGACCCGCCAGAGCGCGCTGCGCCGCTCGCGCTGGTAGGCCGCGTCGGCCAGGGCGCGGTCGTACGGGGCGGCGCGGTAACCGATGCGGGCAACCGCGGCCAGGATGTCGGACAGCCGCAGGCGCGAGGGGTCCCAGCGCACGCGTGCGCGGCGCGTCGCGTAGTTGATCGAGACCCCGGCCACCCCCGGGAGACGGCTCAGCACCTGCTCGTTCAGCCAGACGCAGGCCGAGCAGCGGATGCCTTCGAGCAGCAGCGCGGCCTCGCGGCAGCCGTCCGCATCGGTCACGACGAACGCGGCCTGGAGCGCCGGATCCTCATAGGCGGCGAACGCCTCCGGGCCGGGCGCCTCCCGCGCGGGCCGTCCGGTCGCGTGCTCCCGCAGCCGGTAGTAGGCGTCGAGGCCCGCCCCGGCGATGGCGTGCGCGGCCGCCTCGCAGCCGCCGCAGCAGAACGCGCGGGCCTCCCCAGCGATGTGCAGCCCGCGGCGCCCGTCCTGGCCGACCGGTTGCCCGCAGTGAAAGCAGGTCGCGGTATCCCTCTGGGTCGCTGCGCGCTCGCCCGCCGCGGCCGCGATTTGCATGGTCTCTCCTGGCGGCGCCGCGCGGGCGCACCCGTCCGGCGCTCCGCGCATGCTAGGGGCAGCTTCCCCCGGCCGGTTGACGCAGGTCAACCGCGATCGCGCTGCCCGCTACCTAGACCCCTGAATTCGAACACATTTGCCGGGTCGGCACCGAAACGCAGGGGGGCGGGCCAGCGTTCGGGGCCGCGCACGGCGCCCGCCTCAAATGGTGAGAAATTGTGCACACTCCTGCGGCGCTGCTGGAAGATCGACAGCCATGCATTTGACGAATTGCACATTTTCCCGGACGCGTGTTAAATACCTCACAGTCGGTCTTGCCCAGCACCAACGACAGAACAAACCCGCGGGCAGCGCTGCATGCACTCGCCCTCGCGCGGGCGAACCAAAAGACAACTGCTGAGGAGCCTACTCATGGACATGACGCTTCCGAGGGACATTCATCGTGTCTTCGCTGCCGCGGATGAACATCCGATCGACTGGCTCGGCGAGAAGCGCTTCTCGCAGTTCGACGTCGAGTTCGACGCGGACGATCAGATTCTCTTCGCCCGGATGCGGGGCACACCGGTGCCCAACTTCAATGCGGGACTGCTCGCGGAAGCGCGCGAGATCCAGCGCGCGATCGAAGCCTCGGGCGCGCGGGTGAGGGTCGCGGGCGCGGACCGTCCATTCCGGTACGTGGTTCTGGGCTCGAGCGTGCCGGGCGTGTTCAGCCTCGGCGGGGACCTGGGGCTGTTCATGCAGCTCATCCGCGCGCGCGACCGCGCCGCGCTCGAGCGCTACGGGCGCGAATGCGTGGACGTCTGCTACCACAACGTCGCGCACTATCACCTCCCCGTGACCACCATCTCCCTCGTCCAGGGCGAGGCCCTCGGGGGCGGCATGGAGTCCGCGCTGTCGAGCGACATCGTGATCGCGGAGCGCAGCGCGAAGTTCGGCCTGCCCGAGGTGCTGTTCGGCCTCTTCCCCGGGATGGGCGCCTACAACCTCATCGGGCGCCGGCTCGGCCGCAAGGTCGCCGAGGAGATGATCCTCTCGGGCGCGACCTGGAGCGGCGAGGAGCTCTACGCGAAAGGACTGGTGGACGTGCTCGCGGCAGACGGCCAGGGCGAGAACGCGCTGCACGACTTCGTGCGCCAGCACGCGCGCAAGGCCAACACCTACCGCGCGCTGCAGCGCATTCGCGACACGCACGAGCCGGTGCGGTACGAGGACCTGCTTTCGATCGTCAACATCTGGTGCGACACCGCGCTGGAGCTGACCGAGACGCAGCTCAAGCTCATGGAGCGCCTGGTCCGCGCGCAGGCGAAGCGCATGTCGCGGGAGGATGGCACGGCGCAGCGCGCCGCCGCCTGACCCTCCGCGCCTCAGCCGGCGGCGCGCAGGTGCTTGCTCACGTAGTCTTCGAGCGCCGCGCGCGTCGCCGCGAAGCTCTTCTCGATCCCATCGAGTAGTCCATCGGCCTGCACGGGAAGCTCGCGCGGCGCGACGAGCGAGACTTCCCGGCACTTCTCGAAGAGCGCCATCGCGCCCAGACTGCCCGCGCTTCCCTTGAGCGCGTGGACGTGCTCGCGGAAGCCCTTGTAGTCGGCCTCACGCGTGCTTGCGGCCATCGCGCCGATGAGCTTCTCGCCGTCCGCCACGAACCCCGCGACGAGGTCCGCGACGAAGCCTGAGCGTCCGATTCCCTGGAGCTCCGCGAGCTTCTCGTGGTCGACGAGCGCGGCCCGTCCCGCGGCCGGCGGCGCGACGGCTGACGGCGCGGCCTCCGGCGTGAGCATCGCGCGCCGTGCGCCGGAGGGCTCCTCCGGGCAGAGGGCGGCAATCGTGTCGAGCAGGCGCTTCGGCTCGATCGGCTTGGTGAGGAAAGCGTCGAAGCCGGCCGCCGCGCACTCGTCCATCGCCTCGCGCGTCGCGTTGGCGGTGAACATGACGAAGGGCGTGCGCTCGCTCTGCGGTTCCATCACGCGCACGAGCTTCAGCGCCTCCAGGCCGCCCATCACCGGCATGTGCCAGTCGACGACGACACAGTCGTAGCGCTCGGACTCCAGCGCGTCGAGCACCTGCTCGCCGTTCTCGACCATCGACACCGCGTGCCCGGCGCCTTCGAGCACCTTCTGGATCACCAGCCTGTTCGTCGGGTTGTCCTCGGCCACCAGCACGCGCCGGCCCGCCGGGCGCCGTCCGCGCGCGCCGGCGGTGATCGGAATGACGCTCTCCGGCAGCGGCAGGTCCTCTTTCGCCAGCGCGCTGTGGACGATGTTGAACAACCGTCCCTTGTCGAACGGCGCATCGAGCAGGCTCGCGTACCCCGCCTTCAGCAGCGCGTCGCGGCTCCTGCCGCTCGCCCCCGCGTTGAGGAGGACCAGCATCGGCGGGTGCAGCGCGAACTCGGAGCGCACCGTGGCGGCGAGCTGGACCGGATCGACGCGCGAGACCCGCGCATCGATCAGCGCGAGGTGAAAGGCGCGATTCTGCCGCGCGGCGCTCGCAAGCGCGCGAATGAGCTCCGGCCCTCCGGCCGACACCTCCACGGCGACCCCCCAGCCCGCGAGGCTGGCGGTGAGCCCGGCCACCTGTGCGGGATCGGATACGAGGAGGTTGACCCGCAACCCGGGGAGCCGCGACTGAGCCTCGGGTTCCTGCCCGGCGTGCGCCAGCGGCAGCTCGAACCAGAAGAGCGAACCGGTACCCTGCTCGCTGGTGACGCCGATCGCGCCGCCCATCAGCTCGACGAGCTGCTTCGAGATCGCGGTGCCGAGCCCGGATCCACCGTACACGCGGGTGATCGACTGGTCGGCCTGGTAGAAACGCTCGAAGATTCGCTTCAGCGCCTCCGGCGCAATGCCGATGCCGCTGTCCTCGACCTCGAACCGCAGCCGTACCCCTGAGGCGTCGGCGGTCGCCGTGGACACCCGCACCGACACCGAGCCCCTCTCGGTGAACTTGAGCGCGTTGCTCACGAGGTTCACCAGCACCTGCCGCAGGTGCACCGGGCTCCCGACGAGCCGGTACGGGACGTCCGCGGCGACGCTCAGATCGAGCG
>JAGVSZ010000114.1 GCA_019137045.1 Betaproteobacteria bacterium | reverse complement strand
TGGCGCTACGACTGGAGGCCGGCGCCGGGGACGCCCGAGGCGAGGCTGTACGAGGTGTTTCTCGTGCCGCGGGACTGGGTCTAGCACCCGAGCTTCCGCGCCAGGTCCACGAAGTCCTTCGCGTTGACGTCGAAGCGCGGCTCGAACGCGACATCCTTCTTCGCCGCGTCGCCGAACTCGAGCGGCCGCTGAACGAACGCGGTGCGCAGGCCGGCGCGCGCCGCCCCGTCGAGGTCGTCCTTGTGCGCGGCGACCATCAGCACTTCCTCCGGCGCGAGGCCGAGCAGGCGCGCGGCGCCCTGGTAGGACTCGGGATCGGGCTTGTAGTGCCCGAAGAGCTCCGCGGAGAGCACGCAGTCCCACGGCAGGCCGCCGTGCTTCGCCATGTTGGTGAGCAGCGCGACGTTGCCGTTCGAGAGCGTCGCGATCACGTACTTCTTCTTGAGCCGCTTCAGCCCGGCGACCGCCTCCTTCCACGGCGCGAGCCGGTGCCACGCGCGGTTGAGATGATGCTTCTCCGCCTCGGTCAGCGCGTCCAGCCCGAAGCGCGGCAGCAGGCCGTCGAGGATGATCCGGTGCAGCCCGTCGATGTTCGTCCACGCGAGCTCGCCGCGGCGTACGCGGTCCATCGCGGGGCGGTAGCCGCCGCGCCAGGCGTCGGCGAACGCCGCCCAGTCGGCCTTGATCCGCTTGCGGCGGCCGAGCCGCTTCCCCTCCTCGATCAGCGAGCCGCGCCAGTCGACGACCGTGCCGAACACGTCGAACGTGAGCGCCTTGATCCCGCGCAGCGATGCTTTCATGCCTTCCGCTTCCCTTCTTCGGGCAGGAACAGCCCGAGCAGATCGTTCAGATAGCGCCTTCCCAGCGCCGTTGGGCGGATGCGCACGTGGTCGCGTTCCAGCAGCCCGCGCGCCTCGGCCCGCGCGAGGGCGCCCCCGGCAACGACGATCGGCAACCCGGTGCGCTCCGCGAACATCGCCACCGGGAAGCCCTCGGCGAGGCGCAGCGCGTTCATCATGAACTCGAACGGCAGGTCCGCGCGCGCGAGCTCGCGCCGCTCGACCACGTGCTCGCCTGCAGCGACGCGCCGCAGGTACTCGGCCGGCGTGCGCGCGCGCACCTCGCGCACGATGCGGTCGGCGAACGAGATCTTGGCGTGCGCGCCGGCGCCGATCCCGAGGTAGTCGCCGAAGCGCCAGTAGTTGAGATTGTGGCGGCACGCCCGGCCCGGCCGCGCGTAGGCCGAGGTCTCGTAATGGTCGTACCCCGCCTCGACCAGCCGGCGTTCCACCATGTCGCCGATCGCCGCGGCCGCGTCCTCGTCGGGGAGCGGCGGCGGCCGGGTGAAGAACGCCGTGTTCGGTTCGAGGGTGAGGTGGTAGAAGGAGAGATGCGGCGCGCGCGCCGCGAGCGCGGCGTCCACGTCGCGCCCGGCCTCGTCGAGCGTCTGGTCCGGCAGCGCGTACATCAGGTCGAGGTTGAAGTTGTCGAAGTGCGCGTGCGCGATCTCGACCGCGCGGAGCGCCTCGCGCCCGTCGTGGATGCGGCCGAGCGCTTTCAGGTGCGCGGGATCGAAGCTCTGGATGCCGATCGAGAGCCGGTTGACGCCGGCCGCGCGGAAATCGCGGAACTTGTCCGCCTCGAAGGTGCCGGGGTTCGCCTCGAGCGTGATCTCGGCGTCGGGGTCGAGCGGCAGGCGCGCGCGGACCGCCGCGAGCAGCCGGTCGATCGCGCGCGCGGAGAAGAGGCTCGGCGTCCCGCCGCCGAGGAAGACGCTGTGCACGCGCCGCCCCCATACCGCGGGCAGCGCCGACTCGAGGTCCGCGATCAGCGCAGCGACGTACTCGTCCTCCGGCAGCGCGCCGCGCACCTCGTGCGAGTTGAAGTCGCAGTACGGGCACTTGCGCACGCACCAGGGCAGATGCACGTAGAGCGCGAGCGGGGGCAGCGACACGAGTCGAAGGCGGTGCCCGACGGCGGGAGCGTTGACGAGGGGGGCGGGCATGAGGCCTTGCGTGCCGGCGGATGATAGGGCAAGGCGCATGATCCGTTCCGGTCCCTTGCACAGCGGGCGGCCGACGCCCTCATCCGGCGCGATCCCGCGGGCCGTCCGCCGAGCACGCGCGCGAGCCGGCTGAAGCGGGCTGCCCGCGCCTGCGAGGCAGGCCTCTCGCAAAGGGGTGTTCGCGCACTCGTAGTAGGTTCGCTGGCATACGGCGACGTGCGGCCGGAGTCAGACCTCGATCTGCTCGTCGTCTCCTATCCGGGGAAGCGGTGGAGCGAGGTGAGCGCGATCGCGGCCGCCGCCGCGCGGCCCTACGGGGTGCCGGTGGACGTCATCTTTGCCGACACCCTGCCACCGTCGGTGCGGGACGCGATGCTGAAGGACGCGCGCCGTGCCAGCCGGCTTTAAAGACCAGCTCGCGATCGTCGCGGAGCTGCTGCGCGAAGTCGCGCGCATGGAGGAGGGCGAGCGGCGCTCCACCGCGCGAACCCGCTCGGGCTACGAGCGGGAGTTGCGGCTCGCAGGCCTCGCCCAGCGCGTCGCACAGGCGTACACGATGATCGAGGGCGTGCTCGCCTACGTCGCCCGGCGCGTCTGCGATGCCGCAGCGCGGACGGCGAACCCCACGCCGCTGAATCGAGCAGCCGCGGGGTTCGCCGTCACCCCCGCTCGCGCAGCGCCGCGAGCAGCCGCCGCAGCGCCTGCCCGCGGTGGCTGAGCGCGTGCTTTTCCTCCGGCGCGAGCTCGGCCGCAGTGCGCCCCAGGTCGGGCAGCAGGAAGTGCGGGTCGTAGCCGAAACCGCCCGACCCGCGCGGCGTCGCGATCACCTCGCCGTCCCAGCGCCCCTCGGCGATCAGCGGCTCCGGGTCGTCGGCGTGGCGCACGAGCACGATCACGCAGTAGTAGTGCGCGCGGCGATCGGGTTGCTCCTGCAGCAGCGCGACCAGCTTCTCGTTGTTGCGCGCGTCGGACGTCGGCTCCCCGGCGAAGCGCGCCGAGTGCACGCCCGGCTCGCCGTCGAGCGCTGCGACGCAGATCCCGGAGTCGTCGGCAAGCGCCGGCAGGCGCGCGCGCCGCGCCGCGTGCCGCGCCTTGGCGAGCGCGTTCTCGACGAACGTCGCGTGCGGCTCCGCGGCCTCGGCGATGCCGAGCTCGCCCTGGGGCACCACGTCGAGATCGAGCGGCGCGAGGAGCTCGCGGAACTCGCGGATCTTGCCCGGGTTGTTGGAGGCAAGGACGAGGCGCTTCACAAGCCGAGCGCGGCGCGCTGCTGGGCGATCAGCGCGCGGATGCCGCGCTCCGCCAGACCGACGAGCGCATCCATCTCCGCGCGCGTGAACGGCGCGCCCTCCGCGGTTCCCTGCAGCTCGACGAATCCGCCCGCGCCGGTCATCACCACGTTCATGTCGGTGTCGCACGCGGAGTCTTCCGCGTAGTCGAGGTCGAGCACGGGCTCGCCCCGGTAGACCCCGACCGACACGGCGGCGACGAAATCGCGCAGCGGCGCGCCGGTCACGAGCCCCGCGGCACGCAGCTTCTCGACCGCGTCGTGGACCGCCACGAACGCGCCGGTGATGCTCGCGGTGCGCGTGCCCCCGTCGGCCTGGAGCACGTCGCAGTCCACCTGGATCGTGCGCGGCCCGAGCGCCGCGAGGTCGCTCACCGCCCGCAATGACCGCCCGATCAGGCGCTGGATCTCGAGCGTGCGGCCGGACTGCCTCCCGCGCGAGGCCTCGCGATCGGTGCGGGTGTTGGTCGCGCGCGGCAGCATGCCGTACTCGGCGGTGACCCAGCCGCGTCCCTTGTCCTTCAGGAACGGCGGCACGCGCTCCTCGACGCTCGCGGTGCAGAGGACGCGCGTGTCGCCGAACTCGACCAGCACCGAGCCTTCGGCGTGCTTGGTGTAGCCGCGGACGATGCGAACCGGGCGCAGCGCATCGCGTGCGCGACCGCTCGGCCGCGCCCATCCTTCCACCGCCATGCGCGCCCCTTCCCTACTTGGAGTGCTTCTGGATCGCGTTGCGGATCTCGTCGATCGCGCGCTCGATCTCGTCGTCGGTGAGGTAGCCGCCGGAGGCCGGCGGCGTGGACTTGCCGAACTGCTCCACCGTCGTCTTGACGTCGGTCGGGTCCATGCTGACGGTCGAGATCCCCGCGGTGTCGGCGGTGCCCGCCTCGTCGAACCAGGTCATCGCGACGACCGAGGCGTTGTCGCCTTCCTTGCCGGCGCGCACCTCGGCCATGTCGAGCAGCTTCGGCACCGCCTGCATCACGTCGGCGCGCAGCAGTTCCTCGCAGATGTGCCGGCTGGTGAGCGGCCCCCACAGGCCGTCGGTGGCGAGCAGGATCACGTCGCCGTGGCGCAGCGCGACGCGCCGCGAGAGGTCCACCTTCGGCGGCCCCATCTGGCCGAGGCAGTTGAAGATCTTGTTGCGGTCGGGGTGCGCGGCAACCGCCTCCTCGCGCACCCGCCCGGCGTCCACCAGGATCTGCACGCGCGAGTGATCCTTCGTCTGGCCCTCGATGCGGCCGTTGCGGACGAGGTACAGGCGCGAGTCGCCCACGTGCGCCCAGTGCGCGAGCCCGTCCTGCACGACGCATACGACGCAGGTCGTGCGCGGCGTCTCGAGCAGGCTGCGCACGTTCGCATAGTCGACGATCGCGTGGTGCGCGTTGGTGATCGACTCGAGCAGGAACCTGAGCGGGTCGGCGAGCCGCGGCTGGGCGTTGCGCTGGAACGCCTCGGAGATGAACTGGCTCGCGATCTGCGCCGCGACCTCGCCGTGCAGGTGCCCGCCCATGCCGTCCGCGATCACCATGCACAGGGCGTCGCGGCTGTAGCAGTAGGCCACGCGGTCCTGGTTGGACTTGCGCGGACCCTGGCGGCTCTCCTGGTAGATCGAGAACTTCATCGCGGCCCGCCCCGGGGTCTGCCCCCTGTACCGGTCACCTGCGCGCGAGCCGGCCGAGCGCGCCGCGCAGGTTGGTCACGAACGTGCGCCGGCTCGGCCCCTCCGGGTCCTTCTCGCGCAGCAGCACCTTCTGCAGCGCCATGACGCTCTGCGGGCGCTTGGAATGGTCGAGCTGCAGACACCAGTCGATCGTCTCCAGCAGCTGGTCGGAGTACTTGTCGGCGAAGATCTTGGTCGCCGAGACGTAGCGGTCCTTCTCGACGCGCATGTCCGCCGCCTGCGGCGCGGCGCCCGCCAGGCAGGCGAACATGCTCGCGCCGACCGAGTAGATGTCGCTCCAGGGGCCGAGGAGCTCGCGCCGCTGGTAGTGCTCCGGGGAGGCGAACCCGGGCGTGTACATCGGGTTCAGCTTGAAGCCCTCGGCGGTGAGCGTCTGCCGCGCCGCCCCGAAGTCGATCAGCACCGGCGTGATGTCGTTGCGAATGTAGATGTTGGCCGGCTTGATGTCCAGGTGCAGCAGCTTGTTGGCGTGCACCTCGCGCAGGCCGTTGAGGAGCAGCGTGAAGACGCGGCGGATGAAGTTCTCCTTCATCGCCCCGCGGCGCGCCTGGATGTGCTCCTGCAGCGTGCGCCCGCGCTCGTAGCGCATCACCAGGTAGACGGTCTCGTTCGCGCGGAAGAAATTAAGCACCCGCACCACGTTCGGGTGCGAGAGCTTGGCGAGGGCGCGGCCCTCCTCGAAGAAGCACTTCATCCCGTAGCGGAACGTGGCGAGGTTCTCGTCGGCGATCGACGGCAGCACGTCGCCGTCGCGGCGCAGCGCGAGCGAGGACGGCAGGTACTCCTTGATCGCGACCGGCTGGTCGGTGTCGTCGTGCGCGAGGTAGACGATCGAGAACCCGCCCGCGGACAGCACCTTCGTCACGCGGTAGGTCTGGAGCTGGTAGCCCTCGGGCAGCGGAATGTTCGCTTGCTGCGGCATGGCGCAGAAGGAGAAGAAGGGCCTTTGTTAAGATAGCGAGGGAGCGCCGCAGAGCCTTGCCGATTCTCTGTGTTTGCCTCCCCGATGTAAAGCGGCCGCACCCGCTCTCGTCGCCGCGTTCCGGCAGTTTTGCCGGATGTGCGGCGCACGGCAGGCGACCGGGCGCCCGCGAAACGGAAGGGATCGATGGTCTCCAGCATGACCGGCTACGCCACC
>JAGVSZ010000052.1 GCA_019137045.1 Betaproteobacteria bacterium | reverse complement strand
CTCGCCGCGTCCGCGCTGGCCGGCTGCATGGTCGGGCCCGACTACCAGCGCCCCGAGGTGCCGGTGCCGGCGGCGTACCGCTACGAGCCGAAGGCGGTGGCGCAGGCGCCCGAGGTCGAGTGGTGGAAGGCGTTCGGCGACCCGGTGCTCGACGGCTACATCGTGGAGGCGCTGGAGCACAACAAGAACCTCCGGGTCGCGGTGGCCAATGTGGAGCAGGCCGCGGGGATCCTCACTACGACGCGCTCGCCGCTCTTCCCGCAGGTGAGCTACCAGGGCACCGGCACGCGGCAGCGGTTCAGCGAGCGCGGCGGCAGCGTCGCGTCGGGCTTCCTCGACAATCCGCAGACGAGCTACCAGGTGCTCGCCGGCGCGAGCTGGGAGCTCGACCTGTGGGGACGCATCCGCCGGCTCACCGAGTCGGCGCGCGCGAACCTGCTCGCCACCGACGACGCGCGCCGCGGCGTGGTGCTGTCCCTCGTCGCCTCGGTCGCGACCACCTACCTGCAGCTCCTCGGCCTCGACGAGCAGCTCGCGGTCGCGCAGCGGACGCTCGACGCCTACGGCCAGTCGGTGAAGCTCTACGAGCTGCAGAACAGGTACGGCCAGGTCTCGAAGATGCAGGTCGAGCAGGCGCGCTCGCAGTACGAGACCGCCGCGGCGCAGATTCCGGCGATCAGGACCCAGATCGCGCAGACCGAGAACGCGCTCGCGGTCCTGCTCGGCCGCAACCCCGGCCCGATCGCCCGAGGGAAGCAGCTCGAGGCGCTCGCGCTGCCCGCGGTGCCGCCGGGGCTGCCCTCGGAGCTCCTCGAGCGCCGCCCCGACCTGATGCAGGCCGAGCAGCAGCTCGTCGCGGCGAACGCGCAGATCGGCGCGGCGAAGGCGCAGTACTTCCCGACCATCTCGCTCACCGGCGCGCTCGGGTCGGCGAGCACGCAGTTGAGCGACCTCTTCAAGGGCCCGGCGGGGATCTGGAGCTACGGCGGCTCGATCATCGGCCCGATCTTCACCGGCGGCGCGATCGCGGGGCAGGTGGCGCAGGCCGAGGCGCAGCAGCGGGCGGCGCTCGCGAACTACGAGGCTGCGATCCAGAACGCGTTCGCGGACGTGGAGAACGCGCTCGCCGCCAACACGAACCTCGTCGATCAGCTCGCGGCGCAGCAGCGGCTCGTGCGCGCGCTGTCGGAATACGCGCGGCTCGCGCGGTTGCAGTTCAACGGCGGCTACACCTCCTACACCACCGTGCTGCAGGCCGAGCAGCAGCTCTTTCCTTCCGAGCTCAACCTGGCGACGATCCGCGCGCAGCTCTACGGGTCGCTCGTGAACGTCTACAAGGCGCTCGGGGGCGGCTGGGTGGAGAAGGCCGACGGGTTCGCGCCGCAGCCCGCGGTCGGCGGGCTGCCGGGGCGGTCGAGCGCGGCGCGCTGAGAGACCGCCCGCGTCGGGGCAAGCAGCGGTCTCGCCGAGTGGCGTAGAATTCGCGCCATCCGGCTGAAGCGGGTTCACGATGAAAGCCTGTCGCTCGACGTTGGCCACCCTGGCGCCGACCGTCGCGGAGCGGCGCACCGCGTACCGCGCGCGAGCGCGCGGGTCGGCATCGCCCCCCTCCCCGGGCCCGCTCGTCGATATCGACGACCGGACAATCACGTTCGCCGCCTTCGCCGCACTGGCGGCGCGGATGGGAGTGGCCATGGAAACGCTGCTCGGTGTCGTGGGGATCGCGGCCCGCACGGCCGCGCGACGGAAGGCCGAGCGCTTTCTCAAGCCCGACGAAGCCGACCGCGTGCTGCGCGTCGCGCGCGTCTTCGAGGAAGCCGCCCGCGTGTTCGGCGGCCACGCGAAAGCCGCGGCGTGGCTGCGCGCGCGTCATCCGCTGCTCGGGGGCGCGGCGCCGTTCGAGCTGCTCGGTTCGGACGCCGGCGCGAAGGCGGTCTCCGACGAGCTCGTCCGCATCGAGCACGGCGACTTCGTCTGATGCGCGTGTGGCGGCTGACGCGTGCCGTCTACGCGTCGGATCCGCTGTCCGGGCGGGGTGCCGCGATCGCGGGCAACCGGTGGAACTCGCCCGCAACCCGCATCGGCTACGCGGCGTCGAGCCGCGCGCTCGCCGCTTTGGAGATGCTCGTGCACGTCACGCGCGAGACCGTTCCGCCCGACCTCATGTTCGTCGCGGTCGATCTGCCCGACCGTCTCGTCGTCGAAGCCACCGCAATACCCGGCGATTGGGCCGACCTGCCCTACGGCCCGAACGCGCGCCGGTTCGGCGACCGGTGGGCCGCCGAGCGGCGATCACTCGGCCTCCTCGTACCATCGGTCGTCGTGCCGGCCGAGCGCAACGTCCTGATCAACCCGCAGCATCGGGCCATCGGGCGCGTCCGGGTCGGGCCGGTCGAGCCGTTCGCGTTCGACGAGCGGCTGATCCGGTAATCTGATCGCGGTGCGCCTATCATGCACTTCGCGCGAGCCCGCGGTCCGCACAGTTCTCGTCGAGGGAGACCCGCACTATGGCAGGCTTCGGACGACGCTACGCACCGGACATCCGCGACCACGGCTATCTCATGCGCCGCATGCTCGCGGATGCGCGCGCGGTGGCCCTGCCGGCGCGCCGGACCTGGGGCATCCACCGGACGGCGCTCGACCAGGGCGACACCGGGACCTGCGTCGGCCACGCGTGGCGGAACTTCCTGCGCTGCGCCCCGGTCCGCACCGAGCGCGGCGGCCCCTCGGCCTTCGACATCTACCGCGCGGCGGTGCTCAAGGACCGGTGGCGCGCCAACAACGACGAGGCGCGCCTGCCCGATGGCCATCCCCGCCTGGACTACGGCACCGAGGTGCGCGCGGGGGCCAAGGCGGTCACCGCGTTCGGCCGCCTGAAGTCCTACGTCTGGTCGTTCGAGCTGCAGGCGGTGATCGAGTGGGTGCTGACCACGGGGCCGGTGGTGCTGGGCACGAACTGGTACTCGAGCTTCGCGCGGCCGGACCGCGAGGGCATCGTCCGCATCGCGCCGAAGGCGAAAGTCGTCGGCGGCCACGCCTACCTGCTGCGCGGCGCCGACACGCGCCGCGCGCTCGCGCGCTGCGCGAACTCCTGGGGCGACGGCTGGGGGCTATCGGGCGAGTTCCTGCTGCCCTTCCGCGATCTCGAGCGCCTGATCCACGAGGACGGCGAGGCGTGCTCGGCGGTCGAGAAGCGGCTCGCCGCGAAGGGGGTGATGCCGAAGGCCGCGAAAGCGTTCGTGCCGCCTTCCAGGCGCACCGGACGGCGCCGAAGGAAGCGCCGGGCCTGAGCGCGCCCGCCGGGCGCGTCACTTCGCGCCCGGCTTCTCCTCGTGCCCGCCGAATGCGTGGCGCATCGCCGAGAGCACCTTGTTCTGGAACTCCGCCTCGCCGCGCGAGCTGTAGCGCGCGTAGAGCGCCGCGGTGAGCACCGGCGCCGGCACGCCCTCGTCGATGGCCGCGTGGACGGTCCAGCGTCCCTCGCCCGAATCGGACACGCGGCCGGCGAACTGCGCGAGCTGCGGGTCCGCGGCGAGCGCACCCGCCGTCAGGTCGAGCAGCCAGGAGCCGATGACGCTCCCGTGCCGCCAGAGCTCGGCGATGTCGGGCAGGCTGAGATCGTACTGGTAGTGCTCGGACGCCTCGAGCGGCGCCGTCTCGGCGTCGGCGTCGTGGCGCCGCTTGCCGACGTTCGCTCCGCGCAGGATGCCGAAGCCCTCGGCATAGGCGGCCATGATCCCGTACTCGATGCCGTTGTGGACCATCTTCACGAAGTGCCCGGCGCCGCTCGGCCCGCAGTGCAGATAGCCCCGCTCCGCGGTGCTGCGGGTCTGCCCGCGGCCGGGCGCGAGGGTCGCGAAGACGGGGTCGAGGCGCTGCACCGCCGCCGCCTCGCCGCCGATCATGAGGCAGTAGCCGCGCTCGAACCCCCACACCCCGCCGCTGGTGCCGACGTCGAGGTAGTGTATGCCGCCGTTCGCGAGCGCCCTCGCCCGGCGGATGTCGTCCACGTAGCGCGAGTTGCCGCCGTCGATCACGACGTCGCCGGGCGCCAGCAGCGGCGCGAGCTCGGCGATCGTCTCGTCCACCACCGCCGCCGGCACCATCAGCCACACCGCGCGCGGCTTGCGCAGCTGCGCGGCGAGCTCCGGCAGCGACGCGGCGCCCGCCACGCCTTCCCGGGCGAGCGCGGCCACCGCGACCGGCGACCGGTCGAACGCCACGCACTCGTGCCCGCCGCGGACGAGCCGCCGCACCATGTTCGCGCCCATCCGTCCGAGGCCGATCATTCCGAGCTGCATGCCGCCTCCTATCGCCTGAGCTGCAGGTAGCGCCGGATCAGGGCGCTGGTCGAGCTGTCGTGCGCGGGCGCGCCCGGCGGCGCGGCCGCGAGCTCGGGGACGATGCGCTGCGCGAGCGCCTTGCCGAGCTCGACGCCCCACTGGTCGAACGGGTTGATGTCCCAGATCGCGGCCTGGGTGAACACGCTGTGCTCGTAGAGCGCCACCAGCCGGCCGAGCGCGGCCGGCGTGAGCCGCTCGAGGAGCAGCGTGTTCGAGGGCCGGTTGCCCTCGAACGTGCGGTGCGGCACGAGCCGCTCGGCCACGCCCTCGGCGCGCACCTCGTCCGCGGTCCTGCCGAAGGCGAGCGCCTCGCCCTGCGCGAGCACGTTCGCGATCAGCAGGTCGTGATGGTCCCCGAGCGGGTTGAGCGGCTGCGCGAAGGCGATGAAGTCGCACGGCACGAGCCGCGTGCCCTGGTGCAGCAGCTGGTAGAACGAGTGCTGGCCGTTGGTCCCCGGCTCGCCCCAGTACACGGGCGAGGTGTCGGCCGCGACCGGCGCGCCGTCGAGCGTGACGTGCTTGCCGTTGCTCTCCATCGTGAGCTGCTGCAGGTACGCCGGGAAGCGCGCGAGGTACTGCTCGTAGGGCAGCACCGCGACGCTCTGCGCGCCGAAGAAGTCGGCGTACCAGACCGCGAGCAGCCCCATCAGCACCGGCAGGTTGCGCGCGAACGGCGCGCTGCGGAAGTGCTCGTCCATCTCGCGGAACCCGCCGAGCAGCGCGCGGAAATGGTCCGCGCCGACCGCGAGCATGGTCGCGAGCCCGATCGCCGAGTCCATCGAGTAGCGCCCGCCGACCCAGTCCCAGAACTCGAACATGTTGGCCGGGTCGATGCCGAAGCGCGCGACCTCGGCCGCGTTGGTCGACACCGCCACGAAGTGCTTCGCCACCGCGGCCTGCGTGCCGAGGCCGCGCACGAGCCACTCCCGCGCGCTGCGCGCGTTGGCCATCGTCTCCTGCGTCGTGAAGGTCTTCGACGACACGATGAAGAGCGTCTGCGCCGGGTCGAGGTCGCGCGTGGCCTCGACGAAGTCCGTGGCGTCGACGTTGGACACGAACCGGAACGCGCGCGTGCGGTCGCTGTAGTGCGCGAGCGCCCGGTAGGCCATCGCCGGCCCGAGGTCGGAGCCGCCGATGCCGATGTTCACCACCGCGGCGATGCGCTTGCCGCCGTGGCCGGTCCACGCGCCGCTGCGCACGCGCTCGGCGAAGGCGGCCATGCGATCGAGCACCGCGTGCACCTGCGGCACGACGTTCGCGCCGTCCACCAGGATGGCGGCGCCGGCCGGCGCGCGCAGCGCGACGTGCAGCGCGGCGCGGCCCTCGGTGGCGTTGATCCGCTCGCCGCGGAACATCGCCTCGATGCGCGCGCGCAGGCCGCTCTCGTCGGCGAGCCGCACGAGCAGCCGCAGCGTCTCGTCGGTGACGCGGTTCTTCGAGTAGTCGAGGTAGACCCCGGCGCCTTCGGCGGCGAGGCGCTCCCCGCGTCCCGGGTCGGCCGCGAAGAGGTCGCGCAGGTGGACGCCCCGGACCTGCCGGTGGTGCGCCGCCAGCGCTTGCCAGGCGGGCCGGGCGGTGAGCGCGCTCATGCCCGGCCCGGCGCGCGCCGCCGCCGTTGCGGCGCGGCGGCGCCCTGTGCGCGCAACGGCGAAGCTTCGATCATCCCGGTCCTCCTCGTGCCCCGGGCGCGCTCACTGGTCGAGCACCGCGAGCGCGTCGCGCAGGGGCGCGCTCGAGATGGCGATCACGCCGTCGAGCGGATGGCCCATCTCCTCGAT
>JAGVSZ010000258.1 GCA_019137045.1 Betaproteobacteria bacterium | reverse complement strand
GCCGCCCTGCTCGCCGCGCACCGGCGCTCCGCGCAGCGCCTCGGCGGTAGCGCGGCGCAGCGGGAGATCATCGACCTCACGCTCGCGGCGGCGCGCCCGCGCGTCACGCGTCCGGCCGCGCTCGGCGCCGCCGCCGGACAGCCGGCTCAGCCGCGCGCGGCGCGCACCGGCAGGTTGACGAGCACGATCCCCGCCGCGACGAGCAGCGCCGCGGCGACGAACGCCGGCGTGAGGCGCTCCCCGAGGAAGACCACGCCGGCCGCGACGCCGAAGAGCGGCGACATGAAGGTCAGCACCGACAGCCGCGCCGCGTAGTATTTCGTGAGCAGCCAGAACCAGGCGAGGTAGCTCACGAACGCGACCAGCACGCCCTGGTACGCCATCACCGCCACCGCGAGCGGGGTCACGCGCACCACGCCCGGCTCGCCCATGGCGACCGAGACGAGCACCAGGCCGGCCGACACCGCGAGCTGGTAGAAGAGCGTCTTGGTCGCGCTGGTGCGCGCGAGCCGGGTGGCGCGGATGAGCACGATGGTCGAGGCCCACAGGAACGCGCCGATCACGCCGAACAGGTCGCCGCGCAGGGTGTCCCCGCCCGCCGCGGCGAAGCCCTCGCCGAACGCGGCGACGATCCCGCCGAACGCGAGCAGCACGCCGGCCAGCTGGCGCCGGCTCAGGCGCTCGCTCCTGACGAACAGCGGCAGCATGAGCGCGGTGATGCACGGCGTCGTGTTGATGAAGACCACCATGCGCGAGGCCGCGGTGTGCGCGAGGCCGGCGTAGATGAACACGAACTCGGCCGCGAACATCGCGCCCGCGGCGAGCCCCGGCAGGAGCGTGCCGTCGCGCTCGAAGAGCGCGATCCCGCGCAGCCGCGCCCAGACGACCAGGAGCGCGGTGGCGATCAGCGAGCGCAGGCCGGCCTGCATCACCAGCGAGATGTCGGGCGCGGCCAGCTTGATCGTGACCTGCTGCAAGCCCCACGACACGCACAGCACGGTCATGAGGCCGAAGGCGAGCGCGTCGAGGGGCTTGCGGTCCGCGGGCATCGGCTGCTGGTCGAAGCCGGCGACTGTAACCGATAATGCGCGCATGGGACACCGCCGCGCGACGCTCGTGCGCACCGGCCGGCGCGTCGCGGGGCTCGAGACCGACCTTGCCGCGCTCTACGCGCGCGCGCGCGAGCTCTACCCGGAGGGCTTCCCGGCGGAGGAGACGGTCACGCTCGAGAAGCTCTACGCGCACGCGTCGTACGCGTTCGTCGCGGCGCTGCGCGCGGCGATCGCCGCCGAGCTCGGGCTGCCGCCGGCGTGGATGCCGCTCGACCTCTTCCAGGCCTACGGCTGCGGCGCGATCGCCCTGCACGACGACCGGTTCCGCTTCCCCGGGGTGTACTTCGTGATCGTCGTGGTGCACTCGGGGCGGCTGGGCGTGGTGGACCGGACCGGCCGCGCAATGCGGCACGAGGTGGGTGAGATCCTGCTCCTCGACCCCTATCGGAAGCACGCGCTGGTACCCGAGGGACGCACGGCGCGCGAGCATCCGTACGAGCGCACGCACGGCCTGGTCACCGACCCCGACGGCCAGTTCGTGTTCCTCGATTTCGACGTGAAGCGGTCGCTGCTGCGCTCGCGCTTCCTGCTTGCGGCGGACGGACGGAAGTGAGGGCGTGGAACCGCTCGGACGCGGGCCCGGTCGGGCCCGCTCGGCGTCAGAGCAGGCCCGCGAGCTTGCGCGGCATCTGCCGGGCGCGCCGGACGTGACGGTGCTCGAAGCGGCCCTGGCCTTCCTGGGGGAAGCCCCGCGAGTGAATGAGGGCGAGCCAGCCGCCGTACGCGAGAAACCCTAGGGCAGCGATTCCGCCGAGCGCGAACAGCGCATCGATCAGCAAGGTTTCCATGGCGCGTCCCCCTTCGCGGGCGGGTCCGATCGACCCGCTCGCAGGCTACGCGCCGGGGCACCGGCCCGGGGGTGATTAAGGGCGGCGCCCTTGTGACGCATTCACCAACCCGGCGTCCCCCTACTTCGCGCCCTTCGGCTTCGGGACCACCACGTCCCACGATCCCCGGGCGTCGATGAACATCACGCAGGCCTCGGCCCCCTCGCAGCGCACGGCGTGCTTCGCCTTGCCGGTGAAGGCGAAGTAGGACCCCGGCGGCAGCCGGTGCTCCTTCCCGTCCACGATCAGGACCAGGTTCCCGGTCACGGTCGTGGCGAAATGGTCCGGGCTGTGGTGGTGGACCGGCGCGACGAACCCGCTCGCGTACCTGAGGTAGAAGCGGCTCGCGCCCTTCTTCATGTCGCCCTGCACCTGCGCGGTGTCGACGCCGGGAATGCCGGCGTTGATCCACTCGAGGTCCGCGGCCGGCGTGAACACGGCCTTCTCCGCGCCGTGCGCGAGCGCGGGCGCAAGGGCGAGGGCGGCTGCGAGCGCGACTGCACGGGCGCTTGGGGACATGTCTCCTCCTCGTGGGTTGCGGAGCGTCACTGCGGCCGCTGCTCGGGCACGACCGAGCGCGAGGTGATGCGCGGGACCCGGTCGGTGCGCCGGCGCGGGTGGAGCACGTCGCGCAGGCGCTCCGCCCGGTCGATCTCGCAGCGCATCACGCCCTGCTCCGGGTGGTCGTCGCGGTGCTGGACGAGCGCGTCCTCGCGTCTCCGGTCGGTGCGGGTGTTGCGGTAGTCGCCCCGTCCGTGGAGACAGACGCCGTCGCCGCTCGCCAGGTCGAGCGCAAGCAGCGCCACCGTCCCCGTCGCGCGCACGTTGCCGGCGCTCTTGAACACGCCGTCGCCGACGAATTCGCGCCAGCCGAGCACGCGCTCGCCGGGGTCGTACTGCAGGAAACCGGCCGGTCCGCCGCGATGCGCGACGTCGGGCATCCCGTCGGGGCTGACAGTGGCGAGGAACGCGGTCTCCGTCCGGGCGAGCACGCTCCCGACGAGCGGGTGATCGAGCGCGAGGGGCTCGCGCAGCGCCGGGCCGACGCGCAGGCGACCGTCGCCGACCGGGATCGACGGGGCGAAGTACTTGCGGCACAGCGTGAACGCTTCGGAGGCGACCAGCTCGGGCGCCGCCGCGCCGCCGTGGAGAAACCCGTTCACGCGCGCGCGGCGCGCGAGACCGAGGCTGACGACGAGCCCGCCGCAGGCGGTCGGCGCCGGCACGTGCGCCGCGAGCGCGGCGGGAAGGGCGAGCCGGATTTCCGGATCTTCGGTGGCGCGCACGAGCGGCGCGGCGCCCGAGACCACGACGAACCGCAGCCCGGCGCCGTGCTCGGGCAACGCCAGCACGACCAGGTCGGCGCCGCGCGCGAACTCCGCGGCCGGACCGACCCAGTCGGCGAGCTTGTCGGCGACGCGGCGCGTCTGCGCCTCGTCCTGCACCGCGCGCTGGCCGGCGTGATACGCGAGCGGTTTCATCCTGGCGCTCTCCGCGCCGCTAGCAGAGCCGCCCCGGCCGCGCGGCGGCAGCCGTGCCCGTCCCGGGCTGGCTGCGGTCCATCTCCTCGTGCACGCAGAGAATGTTGCCCTCGGTGTCGTTGAACCACGCCGCCTTGTCCGCGCCGATGATGGCGACGTGCTCGATCGTCTTGAAGCCGGGCAGGTCGTAGTCGTGGAAGCGCACGCCGCGCGCCTCGAGCTCGCGCACCTCGGCGACGATGTCGTCGACGGTGAACGACACCGCCGTGTGCTCGGCCTTGGTGCCCTCGGGCTTCGGGAAGAGCGCGAGCATCGCGCCGCCGTTGCAGCGGAACAGGAACTTGCCGTCCGGGCGCGCGCCTGCGGGCGCGAGCCCGAGCCGCTCCTGGTAGAACTGGCGCGCCCGCTCCAGGTCCTTCACGGGCAGCATGGTCATTACCGGCGAGCTGGTCAGCATGGTCGTCTCCTTCGTTCGCACTTCAGCCTGGCCTCGCACCGCATCCGCATCCGCGCCCGGTTTCCGTCGCCGCGCGCGGAGTTCATCTGCCGCCCGGGCGCGCCCCGGGCGAGCCCGGGCGGGGCGCGCGGCCGCAGCCGTTCCAAGTCGTCCGTCGGGTCAGGCGTGGGTGTGCGTCGCCTTCGCGTAGTCGATCATTCCCTGGAAGTCGACCACCACCGCGGGCTCGTTGCCGACGACCCAGGCGTCGTGGCCCGAGGGCAGCAGCGAGACCTCGCCCGGCCGGCAGTCGAACTCGGCGCCGTCGTCCATCCGGATGCGCAGCACGCCCGAGACGTGGTACTGGAAGTGCGGCGCCTCGCAGCTCTTCGTGTTCACGAGCGGCTGGACCGACGTCGACCACTTCCAGCCGGGCTCGAAGACGGCGCGGCCCACGGTGGCGCCGCCGATCTTGATGAGCTCGAGACGGCCCTTGGGAAACTCGCGCACTTCGTCGGGTTTGCGGAAGTCCTTGCACTCGGCCTTTTCCATGTCGCCTCCGGGTGGCGCCGGCCCCGCGGCCGGCATGGCGACAGTTGTAGGCCGGAGGCGGCGCGCCGGGAATGCGTAGGCCTACGTACGACCGACCGGGCGGGCGGCTGCCCGCGGGGGACTACAGCTCGGCGATGAGCCGCTCGGCGACCGCCTCGAACCGGGCGACGTCGCCGTAGGACCGGGCGAGCATCATCGCGCCCTCGAGCGAGCCGACCAGCGTCTGCGCGACCACCGCGGGCGCGCCCGAGAAGCGCAGCGTGCGCGCCTTGCGGCCCGCATCGAGCACCCCCACCAGCCACGCCTCGTTGCGGTCGAAGAAGCGCTTCACGCCGTCCTTGACCGGTTTCGCGAGCGTGGCGTAGTCGGATGCGAGCATGCCGCACAGGCACATCCGGTTCGCGCGCAGGACCTCGACGTAGATCGCCGCGTAGCGCCGCAGCTTCTCGCGCGCGTCGACCTCCGCGCGGTCGATCGCCGCCAGCGCCTCGAGGACGCGGCTCTCGTAGCGCTCGATGAGCCGCCGGCCGAGCTCGGCCTTGGTGGGAAAGTGGTAGTGGAGGCTCGCTTTCGTGATCCCGAGCACCTCCGCGATGTCCGCGTAGCTGAAGCCGTTGAACCCGCGCGTCTGGACCAGCCGCTCGGCGACGTCGAGGACCCGCTGCGGCGTGTCGGCGGTGGCGGTCGCGCTCGTGCGGGCCATGGCCGCATTAGATCCCATCTACCTACTGGTTGACAAGTCACCTACTAGTTGGTAAGTTGACGGCGCATCTTGGGTCCGAGTTCGAACCGGAGGGGGACGACATGGAACCATTGACCGGCCGCGAGCTGCGCAAGGCGCTCGACACGCTGCACGCGATCGGCGCGGGCTGCGGCGGTCCCGAGGACTTCGCGCGCGGCGGGGTCAAGTACCTCCCGGGCCTGATCGGATCCGACCTCACCACCCTCTCGACGTGCGATCTCGACAGCGGGCGCCGCACGGTCGTCAGCGACCTCCCCGGAGCGATCTCGCGCCGCGAGATCGAGGTCTTCGACCGCTTCCTCCACGTCCACCCGCTGGTGCGCGAGCACGGCCGCAACCCCGCCGCCACGACCAAGCGCATCGAGGATCGCCTGCCCGACGGCGCCTTCCGCGGCACGGCGCTCTTCAACGAGTACTACCGCAAGATCGGCATCGACCACGTGATGGCGGTGCCGGTTCACGTCGACCGGCGCTTCCTGGTGAGCTTCGTGCTCAACCGCAGCGGGACCGCGTTCAGCGCACGCGACCGCGATCTCGCCGAGGTGATCCGCCCCCATCTCGCCGACCTCTACCGCCTCGCCGTCGCGCGCGAGCACACCCGCGACCTGCCGGCCGACGCGCCCTTCGATCGCACCGGCGCCCCGCTCACGCCGCGCGAGCGCGAGGTGCTCGACTGGGTCGCCGCGGGCAAGACCAATCGCGACATCGCCGCGATCCTCGGCGCGAGCCCGCGCACGGTCGAGAAGCACCTCGAGCGCATCTACGAGAAGCTCGGGGTGGAGACGCGCACTGCGGCGGTGATGCGGGTGCGCGCGGCGCCGCAGCACCGCTTCCCCGCGCACGCCGCGGTCCGGCAGACGAGCCCGGCGCACCCCTAGTGGACTGTAACGTTGATATCCGTAGTATCATATGAGGCATGAACTCCCTCCTCAGTCTGACTACGGAAGAGCGCCGGGTGCTGCAGGGGCTGACGCGTTCGCGCAGTGCC
>JAGVSZ010000350.1 GCA_019137045.1 Betaproteobacteria bacterium | reverse complement strand
GGCGGAGGCGGCGGGGGCGGCGATCCACCCCCGGCGAGCGGCGGCACCGCGACGAGCGGCACGACCACGGGCGGCACCACCACGCCCGCCCCGGCGCCGGGCGTCACGCCGCCCGCGCCCGCGCCCGGCCCGGCGCCCGGGACGATGCCGAGCGCGCAGCCGACCACCTCCGGCGACGCGGTGCGTTTCCTCGAGCAGGCGACGTTCGGCCCGACCGAGGCAACGGTGCAGGAAGTGATGCAGAAGGGCCCGGCGCTCGCGCTCGAAGAGCAGTTCGCGCAGCCGATGAGCGGCTACGGCACGTTCACCGACATCAACCCGGACCCCCGCCTCGGCTGCCCGGACAACGCCCAGCCGAGCCCGGAGATCTGCTACCGCGAGAACTACACCGTCCACCCGCTGCAGCGCCGGTTCTTCGCGAACGCGCTCGGGGCACAGGACCAGCTGCGCCAGCGCGTCGCGTTCGCGCTCTCGCAGATCCTGGTGATCTCCGGCGCCGAGCTCGAGACGATGCACGGCATCGGCTACTACCAGCAGATGCTGATGAACTTCGCGTTCGGGAACTTCCGCGAGCTCCTGTACGAGATCACCCTCAGCCCGGCCATGGGCGAGTACCTCGACATGGTCAACAACCCGAAGCCGGACCCGGCGCGCAACATCGAGCCGAACGAGAACTACGCGCGCGAGGTGCTGCAGCTCTTCTCGGTGGGCGAGTTCGAGCTGAACGGCGACGGCACCCGGCGGCTGGACGCGGCCGGTCAGCCGATCCCGGCGTACGACCAGGACACGATCGAGAACCTCGCGCGCGCGCTCACCGGCTGGACCTACCCGCCGCGGCCCGGCGCGGCCTCGCGCTTCCCCAACCCGCCCCATTACCTCGGCCGCATGGTGCCGTTCGCCGCGCAGCACGACACCGCGCAGAAGACGCTCTTCGGCCGCACGCTCGCGGCCGGGCAGACGGCCGAGCGCGATCTCAACGACGCGCTCGACGCCGTGTTCAACAACCCGAACGTGGGTCCGTTCATCGGCCGCCAGCTGATCCAGCACCTGGTGACCTCCAACCCGAGCCCGGCCTACGTCGCGCGCGTCACCGCGGCGTTCAACAACAACGGCGCGGGGGTGCGCGGCGACATGCGCGCGGTGCTGCGCGCCATCCTGCTCGACGCGGAGGCGCGCGGCGACGTGAAGACCGCCGCCGACTACGGCAAGCTGCGCGAACCGGTGCTGCAGATCACCGGCGTGATGCGCGCGCTCAACGGCGCCTCCGACGGGGTGTATCTGCTCGGCCAGTCCTCGGCGATGGGGCAGAACGTCTTCCAGCCGCCGTCGGTGTTCAACTTCTATCCGCCGAACTTCCCGGCGCCCGGCACGACCCTCGACGGGCCGCCGTTCAAGATCATGCTCACCGGCACGATCCTCAACCGCGCGAACTTCGTCGACCGGGTGGTGTTCGGCGCCAACATCAACCCGGACAACACGGTCGCCGGCGCGACCGGGACGCGCGTCAACCTGCAGCCGTTCCAGGCGCTCGCCGCCAATCCGGACCAGCTCCTCGACCGGCTCAGCCTGATCTTCATGCACAACACGCTCTCGGCGCAGGCGCGCCAGGCGATCCTCACCGCGGTGAACGCGTATCCCGCGAACGACTCGCTCGGCCGCACGCGCCAGGCCGTCTATCTCGTCGCCACCTCGGCGCAGTACCAAGTGGAGCAGTGACCATGAGCTTCCAGATCCTGCGCAGAAACTTCCTCAAGGGCCTCGGTGCCATCACCGCGGCGAACACGCTGCCCGGCCTGTCGCTGATGAACGCCTACGCCCAGGCGGGGAGCGACTACAAGGCGCTCGTGTGCGTCTTCCTCTACGGCGGGAACGACGCCAACAACATGGTCGTCCCGGTGCAGGGGGCCGAGTACGGCGTGTACTCGGCCGGGCGCGGGTCGCTCGCGCTGCCGCAGGCGAGCCTCGTGCCCCTCGCCCAGGCGACCGGCACCCGCTTCGGGCTGCACGCGAACCTCGCCCCGCTCCAGCAGGTGTGGACGAACGGCGACATGGCGCTGATGCTCAACACCGGCCCGCTGGTCCAGCCGATCACCCGCGCGCAGTACCAGTCCAACCGTTCCACGCGGCCGCAGAACCTGTTCTCGCACGACGACCAGCAGGAGCAGAACCAGTCGGCGGTCCCGAACAACCAGGCCACGCTCGGCTGGGGCGGCCGCCTCGCCGACCGGGTGCAGGTCCTGAACGCCGGCGCCGCGGTGCCGATGAACATCTCGGTCGGCGGCAACGACATCTTCCTCCGGGGCCAGACCGTCTCGGCCTATTCCGTACCGACCGGCGGGAACTTCGGGCTCATGACGAGCGGGGGCAACGCCGCGCAGCAGCAGGCGCGTCGCACCGCGCTGCAGGCGCTGTTCGCCCTCGATCGGCAGAACCAGCAGGTGCGCGCGGCGGGCGACGTGATCTCGAGCGCGGTCAACGCGAGCGCCGCGCTCAACACCGTCATCAACAACGGTTCCTCCGCGGCCGCGCCGTCCTTCCAGGGCCTCAATTCCGGACTCTCGCGCCAGCTCTTCGCGGTGGCCAAGATGATCGAGGGGCGCGCCACGCTCGGCCTGCGCCGCCAGATCTTCTTCGCGCAGGCCGGCGGCTACGACAACCACCAGAACCAGCTCGCCGACCAGGGCAACCGCTTCAACGAGCTCGGCCCGGCGCTGCGCGCGTTCTACAACGCGCTGGTGGCGCTCGGCATGCAGGACCAGGTGACGCTGTTCACACTCTCCGACTTCGGGCGCACGCTGCGCGTGAACGACGGCGGCTCGGACCACGCCTGGGGCAACCACCACATCGTGATCGGCGGCGCGGTGCGCGGCGGGCAGACCTACGGCACGTTCCCGAACCAGGCGCTCGGCGGCCCCGACGACACCGACCGCGACGGCCGCTGGATCCCCACCACCGCGGTCGACCAGTACGCGGCGACGCTGGCGAAGTGGTTCGGCGTGCCGGATGCGGACATCCCGGCGGTGGTGCCGAACATCGCGCGCTTCCCGGCGCGCGACCTCGGCTTCATGGCCTGACCGGCCGGGGCGACGCGTGCTGCGACAACGGGGGTTCACGCTCATCGAGGTCATGGTCGTGGTGGTCATCCTCGGCCTCCTCGCCGCCATCATCGTGCCCAAGGTCATGAGCCGGCCCGACGAGGCGCGCGCGGTCGCCGCGCGCGCCGACATCGCCGCGATCACGCAGGCGCTCAAGCTCTACCGCCTGGACAACACCGCGTACCCGACCACCGAGCAGGGGCTCGCCGCCCTCGTGCAGCGGCCGACCACGCTGCCGCAGCCGGCCAACTGGAAGCAGGGCGGCTACCTCGACCGCCTGCCCAAGGATCCCTGGGGCCGCGAGTACCGCTACCTCAATCCCGGGCTGCGCAGCGAGATCGACGTGTTCAGCCTCGGCGCCGACGGCGAGCCCGGCGGCGAGGGCAACAACGCCGACCTCTACCACTGACCGACGCGGACCGGATGCACGCCACGACCGCCGCCACCCGACCGGCCCCGGGCTTCACGCTGCTCGAGGTGCTGGTCGTCGTGGTCATCCTGGCGGTGCTCGCGTCGCTCGTGGCGGTGCGCGTCGCGCCCGACCGGCGCCAGAGCCTGCGCGAGGAGGCGACGCGCCTCGCGGCGGTGCTCGGGCACGCGCACGACGAGGCGATCGTCACCGGCGCGGCCATCGCCTGGCAGCCCGACGCGAACGGCTACCGCTTCGTGCGGCGCGACCCGGACCGGGTGTGGCGCGCGGTCGACAGCGACGCCGCGCTGCGCGCGCGCGCGTTCGCGGCGGGCGTCGAGCTCGCGGCGGTCGAGACCCCGGAGCGCACCACCAACGCGGCGCCGGCGATCGTGCTCCAGCCGACCGGCGCGAGCGCACCGTTCCGCATCACCCTCGCGCTGGCGGACCACCGCGTGCGGGTCAGCTCCGACGGCCGCGGCCGGCCGGTGGTCGAGGACGACCGCTAGGACGGGCGATGCGGTCCAGGCGCGGATTCACGCTGATCGAGGTGCTGGTCGCGCTCGCGATCCTCGCGGTCGCGCTCGCCGCGGCGCTGCGTTCGGCGACGCTCGCCGCCGACGGCACGCTCGAGCTGCGCGAGCGCCTGCTGGCGACGTGGGTGGCGCAGAACCGCGTCGCCGAGTACGCCGCGCGGCCGCTGTGGCCCGAGGTCGGCACCCGCGCCGGCAACGCCGAGCAGGGCGGCGTCGCGTTCGCGTGGCGCGAGACGGTCACCGCCACCCCCAATCCGCGCTTCCGGCGCGTCGAGGTCGCGGTGTACGGCCCGCGCGCGCCCGAGCGCGCGCTGGCGACGCTGGTCGGGTTCGCCGCGAGGAGCGACTGACGTGCGCCGGCGCGCCCGCGCTTTCACCCTGATCGAGCTGCTGGTCGCGCTCGCCGTCTTCGCGCTCCTCTCCGGCCTCGCCTACCGCGCGCTCGCGGTGGTGCTGGACAGCCGCGGCCACATCGAGCGCGAGAACCGCAAGTGGCGCGAGGTGGCGCTCTTCTTCGCCCGGCTCGAGCAGGACGTCGCCACCGCCCTGCCGCGGCCGGTGCGCGACAGCGGCGACGCGGTGGCGCCGGCGTTCGCCGGAACCCCGGTTCCGGTGCGCGCGCACGAGGGCCTGCTCGTCCTGACGCGCACCGGTTTCGCCCCCGACCCGGGCGCCGCCGAGCCGCCGCGCCGGCTCGGCTACCGGATGCGCGGCGGCACGGTGGAGCTGCTCGCGTGGACCGTCCTCGACCAGGGCCCGCGCACCGAGCCCGTGGTGATCGCGGCCCTGCGCGACGTCAGCTCGATGGCAGTGCGCTTCCTCGACCGCCGCGGGCAGTGGCAGTCGCGCTGGCCGCCGCCGGGCGCGGCGTCCGCGCAGAAGGCGGTTCCGGCCGGGGTCGAGGTGACGCTCACGCTCGCCTCCGGCGAGCGCATCGTGCGCCTCCTGCCGACCGCGACCAGGCAGCCGCAGCTATGAGTCGCGCGCACCGTCAGCGGGGCGTCGCCGTGGTCCTCGCCATGCTGGTGGTCGCCCTCGCCGCGAGCACCGCGACCTACCTGCTGTGGGCGGAGTCGCTGTGGCTGCGCCAGGTCGAGAACCTCGTGGCGCGCGCGCAAGCCGACGCGGTCGCGCGCGCGGCGACGCAGTGGGCGGCGACGATCCTCGCCGCCGACGATCCCGCGCTCGACCACCTGAACGAGCCGTGGGCGCACCGCCTGCCCGCCATCCCGGCCGAGGGCGCCACGCTCACCGGCGCCATCGCGGACGAGCAGGCCAAGTTCAACGTCAACAACCTCGCGCGCGGCGCCGCGCCCAGCCCCGCCGACGTGGCGCTGCTCCAGCGCCTGCTCGCGCGCCTGGATCTGCCCGCCGCGCTCGCCGATGCCATCGTCGACTGGATCGACTCCGACGACGCGGTCACCCAGCCGGCGGGGGCCGAGGACCTCGACTATCTCGGGCGCGAGCCCGCCTACCGCGCGCCGAACCGCGCGCTGGCGGACGTCGGCGAGCTCGCGCGGGTGAAGGGCATGACCCCGGAAGCGCTCGCGCGCCTCGCGCCGCACCTCACCGCCCTGCCGGAGGAGACCGCGGTGAACGTGAACACCGCGTCGGCGACGATGCTCGCGGCGCTCGTGCCCGCCCTGTCGGCCGCCGACGCCGCGCAGCTCGTCGCGCGCCGCGCGCAGGCGCCGTTCCAGGCGTCCGAGGACTTCGCGCGCGCGCTCCCGGGTGCCGCGTCCGCCGCGGGCGCGAGCGCGCCGATCGACGTGAAGAGCCGCTACTTCAGCGCCGAGGCGATGGTGCGGGTCGGGCGCGTCGCCGCGGGCTACCGCGCGCTCATCGAGCGCGGCGAGCGCGGGCAGCCGGTCATCGTCGCCCTCACCCAGATCGTGCCCTGACCACCGATGGCCCAGCGCAGCGCCGAGACCTACCTGCAGATCCACCTTCCGGAGGGCTGGCCGGAGGACGAGCGCTTGCGCTGGTCGCGGCGCCGGGGCGCGCGCGCGGACGACGGCGTGTGCGCGGCGCGCGAGCTGCCGGAGGCCGACGAGATCGCGCTCGTGCTGCCGGCCGCGCGAGTCGCGTTCGCGCGCGCACGCCTGCC
>JAGVSZ010000140.1 GCA_019137045.1 Betaproteobacteria bacterium | reverse complement strand
TTGAGGATCGGCCGCGAGGCGTTGGCGACGTCGATCTCGCCGCGGCAGAACTTCTTGAAGCCGCCGCCGGTGCCCGAGATGCCCACCGTTACCTTGACCTTGCCGCGGGTGGATTTCTGGAACTCCTCGGCCACCGCTTCGGAGATCGGGTAGACCGTGCTCGAGCCGTCAAGCTTGACGAGCTGCGCCTGGGCGGCGGGCACCGCGGCGAATGCGCCGGCGGCGGCCACTCCTGCCACCAGTGCCCGGACCAGTGCGTTCGGTTTCATGCCTTGCCTCGCTTTTCCGTGGATGACGGGGCGCGAGTCTGAACCGCGAAAGTTGCAGCTGTGTGACGGTGCGCTACGCGGGTTGGCGCTCGAACTCACCCTCGGCTCGCCGTCGCCTGCGGCAACCGGGCCGATCTCTTGATTGACGCTTTGATGCTTTGATGCTTTGTTTCATGATGAAACGATGCTAGACTCGCGCTCATGCGCACGACACTAACGATCGACGACCGGATCGCCAAGACGCTCAAGGCCCTCGCCTACCGCTCCGGAAAGCCGTTCAAGCAGGTCGTGAACGAGACGCTCGCCGCGGGTCTGACGGCGCGCGAAACGCCTCCGGCGCGACCCTACCGGGTGAAGCCGGCGTCACAAGTGATCCTCGTCGACGCCAACCTCCTCATCTACGCCATCGACGCGGACTCGCCGCACCACGCGCGCGCGCGGCGGTGGCTGGAGGAGGCCCTCTCCGGAACGAGCCCGGTCGGCTTGCCCTGGATCGCGCTCCTCGCGTTCCTCCGGATCACCACCCGCGCGGGCATCATGCGCAACCCGCTCGCCCCGGAGGATGCGTTCGCGTACGTGGACGCCTGGCTCGGCCAGCCGAACGTCGCCGCGATAGGCCCCGGGGAGCATCACTGGGCGATCCTCGGCACGCTGCTGCGCGCGAGCGGCACTGCCGGGAACCTGACGACCGATGCGCACCTCGCGGCGCTCGCGCTGGAGCACGGCGGCGCCATCGCGTCGGCCGACAACGATTTCAAGCGCTTCGCCGGCGTGACGCACGTCAATCCGTTGGCTGCGTAACGGCCACTCGTCGCGCGGTCGAACCGCCGCGCCGGGCGCCGCAAGCGATATCCCAGCATGGAGTGGGTCGTCGTTCTCCTCATCGGCCTCGTCGCCGGCACGCTCGGCGGCATCGTCGGCTTCGGCACGTCGATCATGCTGCTGCCGCCGCTCGTCGTCGTCTTCGGGCCGAAGGAGGCGGTCCCGATCATGGCGGTGACCGCCCTGATGGCGAACCTGTCCCGCGCCGCGGTCTGGTGGCGCGAGATCGACTGGCGGGCGTGCGCGGCCTATAGCGCGACCGCCGCGCCCGCCGCGGCGCTCGGCGCGGCGACGCTCGTGCGGATGAGCTCGGTCGCGATCGAGGTCGCGCTCGGGGCGTTCTTCCTCCTGATGATCCCGGTGCGGCGCCGGCTCACGGCGAGCGGCTTCACCCTCCGGCTGTGGCAGCTTGCCGTGGTCGGCGCGGTGATCGGCTTTCTGACCGGAATCGTCGCGTCGACCGGTCCGATCAACACGCCGTTCTTCCTCGCGCTCGGGCTGGTGAAGGGCGCGTTCCTCGCGACCGAGGCGCTCGCCTCGCTCTCGATGTACGTCGCGAAGGCGGCGACGTTCAATCAGCTCGGCGCGCTGCCGTGGGCGACGTTCGCCAAAGGGTTGATCGTCGGCTCGGCGGTCATGCTCGGCTCGTACGCGGCCAAGCCGTTCGTGCTGCGCATGGCGCCGGAGCAGTTCCGGCTGCTGATGGACGCCCTGATGCTCCTCGCGGGCGCGACGATGATCCTGACGGCGCTGGCGTGAGCCCGCTCAGGGCGTCACCGGCGTCGGCCGCGGCAGCGGCAGGCCGCGCGCTGCCATCACCTCGCGCAGCCGGTCGGGGTAGTCGGTGATGAGGCCGTCCACGCCCCAGTCGATCAGCCGCTCCATGTCGGCGCGATCGTTGACGGTCCAGGGCAGCACCGCGAGCCCGAGCGTCTTCGCGTCCTTCACGATCGATTCGGTCAGGTCGAGGGAGTTCGGCGACCAGATCTTCCCGCCGGCCGCCCGCACCATCCTCGGCACCGACCCGTGGTCGCGGTGGCGGACCCCGGCCGTCCACGGCGAGTCCTCGCGGTGCCCGGCCCGGATGGTGTCGAGCGCCTGCTGCTGCGAGGTGAGGTACGAGGTCGCGATCTCCGGCGCCTCCCGCTGCACGAGCGCGAGCGTGCGCCAGTCGAACGACTGGATCGTGGTGCGCGCGGCCATGCCGTTGGCGCGGATCACCTTGATCAGCGCGCGCGCGAGGACCTCCGGCGGCGCGGTGTCCTCCGGCGCCTCGGGCGAGACCTTGGTCTCGACGTTGAACCGCACTTCGCCGTTGCGCGCGTGGCGCGTCAGCTCGAACACTTCCTCCAGCGACGGGATGCGCACCTTGTCCTGGCGCCGCTGCTCGGGGAGGCGGCGCGAGTAGTCGCTGCCCGGCTTGATGCGCCCGACGTCGTAGCGCTGCAGCTCGCGCAACGACAGCTCGCGGATCGCCGGCGTGCGGCCGGCGAGCCAGCGCCCGTCGGCGCCGCGCGCGAGGTCGGGATTGAGCCGGCGGTCGTGCACGATGACCACCACGTCGTCCTCGGTCAGCCCCGCGTCCATCTCGAGCGTGGTGACGCCGATCGACAGGGCGCGCGCGAACGCCGGCAGCGTGTTCTCGGGCGCCAGCCCGCGCGCGCCGCGGTGACCCTGCAGGTCGAAGGCGGCGGCGTGGGTGGTCATGACGGCGAGCGTCGCGAGGGCGGCGGAGCGCAGCACGGGTTGGGCTAGAATCCGTTCGCGGCGCCAAGTCTATCCCGCCCGCGCGCTCCCCGACACGACCCCGGATCACGCATGGTGAAGGTTTACGCGATCGACGGCATCACTCCCGTGGTCCACCCGGACACCTACGTCCACCCGAGCGCGGTGCTGATCGGCGACGTGATCGTGGGCCCCGGCGTCTACATCGGGCCCTCGGCCAGCCTGCGCGGCGACTTCGGCCGCATCGTGGTGGAGCGGGGCGCCAACATCCAGGACTGCTGCGTCGTGCACGGCTTCCCCACCTACGACACGGTGATCGAGGAGGACGGGCACATCGGCCACGGCGCGATCGTGCACGGCGCGCGCATCTGCCGCAACGCGCTCGTGGGCATCAACGCGGTGGTGAACGACAACGCGGTCGTGGGCGACTCGGCGATCGTCGCCGCGCTCGCGTTCGTCAAGGCCGAGACGCGCATCCCGCCGCGCTCGCTCGCCGCGGGCATCCCCGCGAAAGTGCGGCGCGAGCTGACTCCGGAGGAGCTCAAGTGGAAGGTGGATTCGACCCGCCTCTACCAGGAGCTCACCGTGCGCTCGCTCGCGACGATGCGCGAGACCGAGGCGCTCCCCGCGGCCGAACCCGACCGCCGGCGCCTCGCCCTGCCCGCGGTGCTGCCCCTGTCGGTGTGGAAGGCGCAGCACGCCGCCGGCGGGGACGGCGGCGTGATCGACCGATGAGCGTCTCCCGCGCCCGCCCGGCGGCACCCGCCGCCGCACCCGCCCTCCTACTGCCTGCGAACTGACCGGAGCGAAACGACCCATGTACGAAAACATCCTCGTCGAGACCCGCGGCCGCGTCGGCCTGGTCACCCTCAACCGCCCGCAGGCGCTCAACGCGCTCAACGACGCGCTCATGAACGAGCTCGGCGACGCGCTGCTCAAGTTCGAGGCCGACGAGGGCGTGGGCGCGGTCGTGCTCACCGGCAGCGACAAGGCGTTCGCCGCCGGCGCCGACATCGGCGCGATGAAGGACTGGGGTTACATGGACGTCTACAAGTCCGAGTACATCACGCGCAACTGGGAGACGCTCAAGCGCGTGCGCAAGCCGGTTATCGCGGCGGTCGCGGGCTGGGCGCTCGGCGGCGGCTGCGAGCTCGCGCTCGCCTGCGACATCGTGATCGCCGCGGACAGCGCGAAGTTCGGCCAGCCGGAGATCAAGCTCGGCATCATTCCCGGCGCCGGCGGCACGCAGCGCCTGCCGCGCGCGGTGGGGAAGGCGAAGGCGATGGACCTCATCCTCACCGCGCGCAACATGGACGCGCAGGAGGCCGAGCGCGCGGGGCTCGTGTCGCGCGTGGTTCCGGCCGCCAGGCTGCTCGACGAGGCGATCGGCGCGGCGGCCGCGATCGCCGAGTACTCCCTGCCGGTCGTCATGGCGGCCAAGGAGTCGGTGAACCGCGCCTACGAGAGTGCGCTCGCCGAAGGGATCCTCTTCGAGCGCCGCATGTTCCATTCGCTCTTCGCCACTGAAGACCAGAAGGAAGGCATGCGGGCGTTCGTCGAGAAACGCAAGCCCGCGTTCAAGCACCGCTGAGCGGCGTGGCCGACCAGGCTCCGCCGGTGCGCGACCGCCTGCGCCCGCCGGCCCGCCTGATCGCGTGGGTGTGCGCCGCCCACGTGCTGAGCATGACCGGCTTCGCGACCTACCCGGCGCTGCTGCCGGGCCTGCAGCGCGAGTGGGCCATGTCGAACACCGAGGCGGGGTTCGTGAGCGGGCTCTTCTTCGCCGGCTACATGGCGGCGGTGCCGGTGCTCACCGCGCTCACCGACCGGCTGGACGCGCGGCGCATCTATCTCGCCGCGAGCCTCGTCGCGGCCGGGGGCACCGCGGGGTTCGGATTCATCGCCCACGGCCCGATCGCGGGCGGGCTGTGCCAGCTCCTCGTGGGGGTCGGCATCGCCGGCACCTACATGCCGGGCCTGCGCGCGCTCACCGACAACACCCACGGCGCCGCGCAGACGCGGGCGGTGTCCTTCTACACCGCGTTCTTCGGCGTCGGCGTGAGCCTGTCGCTCGTGCTCGCGCAGCAGGTGTCGGAGCATCTCGGCTGGCGCTGGGCGTTCGGCGCCGCCGCGGTCGGGCCGCTGGTCGCGGCGGCGATGGTGCTCGCGGGGCTGCCGCCGCGCGCCGCGCGCGGCGCGGCGGCCGAGTCGCACCTGCTCGACTTCCGGCCGGTGCTCGCGAACCGCGCGGCGCGCCGCTACATCTACGGCTACGCGGTGCACTGCTGGGAGCTCTTCGGCTCGCGCTCGTGGATGGTGGCCTTCCTCACCTTCGCGCAGACGCTCGTCCCGGCGCCGCTGTCGCCGGCCGCGATCCACGCGCTCGCCAACCTCGGCTCGCCGGCCGCGAGCATCGTCGGCAACGAGGCGGCGCTGCGCATCGGGCGCGGCCCGGTCATCGTCGCCGGGATGATGCTCTCGGGCGCGCTCACCTGCGCGCTCGGCTTCGCTGCCGCGGCGCCGTGGATCGTGGTCGTGGCCCTCGTCGTGGCGCACATGGCGCTCGTGATGAGCGACTCCTCGACGCTGACCGCGGGCATGGTCGGCGCCGCCGACCCGCGCTTGAAGGGGGCGACGATGGCGGTGCACTCCACGCTCGGGTTCGGCGCCGGGTTCGTGTCGCCGCTCGTGTTCGGCGCGGCGCTCGACCTCGCCGGCGGCAACCGTTCGCTCACCGCGTGGGGGGTCGCGTTCGCGACGCTCGGCGCCGGGGCGCTGGTCGCGCCCTGGGCGCTCGGTTTCGCGCGCCGATGAGCGGGCTCGCGCCGCGCCGCGAGCGCTGGCTGCTCGTCACGCTCGCCGGCGTGCAGTTCGCCGTCGTGCTCGACTTCATGATGCTGATGCCGCTCGGCGAGAGCCTCATGCGGCTCTTCGCCATCGCGCCCACCCGCTTCGGGCTGCTCGTGTCGGTCTACATGATCGCCGCGGCCGCGGCCGGGTTCGCGGCGTCGTTCATCGTGGACCGCTTCGACCGGCGCTCGACGCTGGTCGCGGCGTGCGCCTGCTTCACCGCGACCACCGTGCTCACCGCGACCGCGCAGGACTACCTCTGGCTGCTCGCCGCGCGCGCGATCGCCGGCGCCTTCGGGGGCATCCTGTTCGCGACCGTGCTCGCCATCGTCGGCGACGCGATCCCCGAGGGCAGGCGCGGGCGCGCGCTCGGCGTGGTGATGAGCGCCTCCTCGATCGCCTCCATCGTCGGCATCCCGCTCTCGCTCTGGCTCGCGGCGCGCTACTCGTGGCGCGCGCCGTTCTTCGCCAACACCGCCCTGGCGGCGGCGATCCTCGCCGCGGCGCTGCGGACCGTCCCGCACATCCGCGGCCATCTCGAGGCCGCGCGCGGCCGCGCGGCGCTCGGGCGCGTGGCCGCGGTGTTCGGGAACGCGAACCACCTGCGCGCCTTCGGCCTGTCCATGACGCTCAACTTCTCCGGCTTCCTGATCGTGCCGTTCATCGCGCCCTACCTCGTCGCCAACGTCGGCGTCACCGAGGCGGAGCTCCCGGTGACCTATTTCTTCGGCGGGCTGGCGGCGCTCTTCTTCGTGCGCCAGGTGGGACGGCTCACCGACCTGCACGGCCGGCGGCGCGTGTTCGGATGGGTCGCCGCCGCCTCGATCGTCGGAATCCTGGTCGTCACCCACCTGCCGCCGGTGCCGCTGTGGGGCGTGGTGCTCGCGCAGATGCTGCTGATGGCCACTTTCCCCGGGCGCTTCGTGCCGGCGATGGCGATCCTTCAGAGCGCGGTGGCGGCGGAGCTGCGCGGCAGCTTCATGAGCTTCAACGCGGCGCTCCAGCAGCTCGCCGCGGGCGCGGGGTCGTTCGTGGCCGCGGCGATGGTCGCCCGCGGCGCGGGCGGCGAGCTCACCGGGTTCGACGCGGTCGGCTGGGTCTCGATGCTGGCGACCGGGCTCGCGATCGCGCTGGCGGGGCGCGTGCGGCGGGCGCCTGCGCCGCGGGCCCAGGCCCGG
>JAGVSZ010000339.1 GCA_019137045.1 Betaproteobacteria bacterium | reverse complement strand
CGCGCCGGCGCGCTCGAGCGCGCGCGCGGCGAGCGCAGCGGCCGCCTCGACGCTAAGCCGGGGCACCCGTCCCCCGCGCGAGCGCCTGCGCGACGCGCTCGGCGATCAGGCTCGACACGCGCACGTTCGATTCGCGCGTGACCCCGGCGACGTGCGGTGTGAGCACCAGGTTCGGCGCGCGGGCGAGCGGCGACCCGGCGGGCAGCGGTTCGGTCTCGAACACGTCCAGCGCCGCGCCGCCGAGCTGCCCGCTCGCGAGCGCCTCCGCAAGCGCGGCCTCGTCGACGATGCCGCCGCGCGCGGTGTTGATCAGCACCGCGCCGCGCTTCATCCGCGCGAGCCGGCCGCCGGTGATCAGGTGGCGCGTCTCCGGCGCGAGCGGCACGTGCAGCGTCACCGCGTCCGCTTCGGCGAGGAGGTCGTCGAGCCCCCGGTAGGCGACGCCCGACTCGCGCCAGATCCGCTCGCCGGCGGCGATCGCCGGGTCGGACGCGATCACCGTCATCCCCAGCCCCTGCGCGAGCTTCGCGACCAGCCGCCCGATGCCGCCGAAACCGACCACGCCGAGCGTCTTCCCCGCGGTCTCGCGCCCTTCTCCGAGCGCCGTGCGCGGCCACTTGCCGGCGGCGACGTCCGCGCTCGCGCGGTACGCCCCGCGCAGCAGGAGCATCACGGTGCACACCACGTACTCTGCGACCGCGAGCGCGTTGGCGCCGGTGGCGGGGATCACCTCGATAGCGCGCGCCGCGCACGCCGCGAGGTCGATGTTGTCGAGACCGACGCCGAGCCGGCCGACCACGCGCAGCCGCGGCGCGTGCCCGATCAGCTCGGCGTCGACCCTCGTGCGGTTGCGGACGATCAGCGCGTCGGCCTGCGCGAGCGCGGCGGCGAGCTCGGCGCGGCGCTCGACCAGCGTCGCGTCGTAGCGCACGTCGAAGGCGCGCGCGAGCGACGCCACCGCGCCCTCGTCCATGAACTCGCTGATCACGATCCTCATCGTACCGTCACCTGCACGCGCTGCACCGCGTTGTTGCCCATGCCGTTCGTGTTCCAGTCGGGCGCGAGCGGCTGGGTCGCCCCCTGCGCGTCGGTCGCCCGGCAGGCGAGCTCGTGCTCGCCCGGAGCGGCGTCCCAATCGTACCGCCAAGCCTGCCACGCGAATCGGTCGCGCTGCGGGTCGACCGCGGCCTCGCGCCAGTCGCCGTCGATGGCCACCTCGACGCGCGCGATCGCCACGCCGGCGCCGGACCACGCCCGGCCGTGCAGCCGCACCGTCCCGCGCTCGACGAGCCGCCGCCGCGTGTACCAGTCCGGAATGCCCGGCGGCGCGACGAGCGACTTCACCTTCGCGTGGGTGATCGGCACGCCCGGGTCGCCGGCGTGCTTCCGGTAGTGGTACCCGATCGCCTGCTGGAAGCCGTCGAACGGGCGGTCGAGCACCTCGATCCGCGTGAGCCACTTCACGCTCGCCATGCCGAACCACCCGGGCACGACCAGGCGCAGCGGGAAACCGTGCTGCGGGGCGAGCGGCGCGCCGTTCATCGCGTACGCGAGCAGCACGTCCTCGCCCAGCGCCTCGGCCGCCGCGAGGCTGCGCCCGTAGTCGTGCTCCACGCCGCGGTCGAAGCCGCGGTCGGCGCCGAGGAAGGCGACGTCCGCGACGCCGCTTGCCAGGCCCGCCCGCTCGAGGACGTGGCGCAGCGGCGTCCCGGTCCACTCCGCGGTGCCGACGCCTTCGTGCAGCCACGGCATGCTCGGATAGCGCGGGCGCATGAGCCCGCGGCCGTTGCCGGCGCACTCCATCGTCACGCGCACGGTTCGTGCCGGCAGCCCGCGCAGCTCGTCGAGGGCGAGCGCGAGCGGCCGCGCCACGCGCCCGCCCACCGCGAGCCGGAAGCTCGCCTCGTCGAGGCGCGGCACGTCGAAATGGCTGAGCGTGTAGTGGAGGCCGAGCGGCGTGACGTCGTAGGCGAGCGCCTCGAGCGGCAGCGCCGAGTTGCGGTACGCGAGCGCGAGCTCGTCGCGCGCGAAGTCGCCCTCGACGTGGGGCCGGGCTTCCCGCTCGAAGAACGGATTGCCGGCCATGGCGTGCTAGGGCCGCAGCACGATCTTCGCCGCCGCCGACCGTCCGGCAGCGAGGTCGCGGAACGCGGCCGCGCCCGCGGCGAGCGGCCGCTCCTCGACCCACGCGAGATCGCCGAAGACCCCGCCGTGCAGCGCCGCGACGGTGGCGCGCAGGTCTGCGGTGGTGTAGGTGTAGGTGCCGATGAGCGTGACTTCGGCCAGCGTGAGCTTGCGCATGTCGATCTCGCTCGCCCAGTCCTGCAGCCCGATGTGCATCACCACACCGCCCGGCTTCACCGCGGCGAACGCCGCGGCGCGCGTCGCCTTCGCCCCGACCGCGTCGACCACGACGTCGATCGTTCCGTCGGCCGGCGCGCCCCCGGCGCGCGGATCGAAGGTCGGGCAGCCGACCGCCCGCTCGACCGAGGCGCGCCGCAGCGGGTTGGTCTCGGCGACGCTGAGCCGCCGCACGCCGTAGCTGCGGGCGAGCAGCGCGCTCAGCATGCCGACCGCGCCGCCGCCGATCACGAGCACCGCGCACTCGGGCAGCGGCCGGAGCGAGGCGCGCATGACGAGGTTGAGCGCGTGCAGCGCGGTCGCCGCCGGCTCGACCAGCGCGACCTTCACCGGCGCCATGTCCTGCGGCACCTCCACCAGGCTGCGGGCGGGGATCGACATCAGCTCCGCGTACGCGCCGGCGCGCGTCATGCCGACCATCGTCCGGTTGGCGCACAGGTTGTCGCGGCCCTGCACGCAGAACTCGCACGTGCCGCACGTGATCAGCGGATTGCCGGTGGTGCGCCGGCCGCGGCCGGGTCCCTCGACGATCGTGCCGCAGAACTCGTGGCCGAGGATCAGCGGCGGCACGCGCCGCGGGTCGTGGCCGTGGTAGGCGTGCATGTCGGAGCCGCAGATGCCGACCGCCTCGATGCGCAGCAGCACCTCGCCTTCGGCGGCGGCCGGCGCCGGCTCGTCGCGGTAGGTCACCTCGTCGGGGGCGGTGTACACGAGCGCCTTCATGCGCGCCTCCTCATCCGGCGGAGAACCCGCCGTCCACGAAGATCGTCTGTCCGGTCACGAAATCGGACGCGCGGCTCGCGAGGAACACCGCGGCCCCGCGCAGGTCCGCGAGCTCGCCGTTGCGCCCGATGAAGGTGCTGTCGGCCATCTTCTGCCAGCGCACCGGGTCGTTCACCACCGGCGCGGTGAGCGGCGTGGCGAAGAAGCCGGGCGCAATCGCGTTGGCGGTGACGCCGTGCTTCGACCACGCTTCGGCCTGCGCGCGCGTGAGCTGCATGACGCCGCCCTTCGAGGCGCCATAGGGCCCGCTGTTGCCGAACGCGCGCACCGACTGCATCGATGCGATGTTGACGATCCGCCCCCAGCCGCGCGCGATCATCGCCGGCGCGAGCCGCTGCGACAGGAAGAAGGGCGCGGCGAGGTTGAGCGACAGCGTGGCGTCCCAGTCCGCCTCGGTGATCTCGAGCATCGGCCGGCGGATGTTGACGCCCGCCGCGTTCACCACGATGTCGGGCGCGCCGAAGAAGCCCGGCGCCTGCGCCGCGCAGTCGAAAACCGCGCGGCGGTCGGAGAGGTCGCAGGCGATGACCGCGGCTCTCCCGCCGTCGCCGGCGATCCGTGCCGCCGCCGCCTCGAGCTCGGGCTTGCGGCGCGCCACCAGCACGACCGCCGCGCCGGCCGCGGCGAGCGTGCGCGCGATCTCGCCGCCGATGCCCGAGTTCGCGCCGGTGACGAGCGCGACGCGTCCGCCGAGATCGAAGAGGCTCGCGATCGAGGGCCGCATCGGCCTAGGCCCGCACCGGCTCGCCGCGGTCGAACGCCTCGTCCGGGAAGTACTTGCGCAGCCGGTCGTCGGCGGTGCGCGCGTGCGCCTCCATGCCCTCGAGGCGCGAGATGCGCGCGGTCACCTGGCCGAGCTCGCGCGCGGCCGCGCGCGTCATGCGCTGCCAGGTGAGCGTTTTCATGAACTTGTGCACCGAGAGCCCGCCCGAGTAGCGCGCCGCGCCCTTGGTCGGGAGAATGTGGTTCGGCCCCGAGGTCTTGTCGCCGAACGCGACGGTGGTCTCCTCGCCGAGGAAGAGCGAGCCGTAGCAGGTCAGGTGCGCGAGCCACCAGTCGAGGTCGCGCGCGTGCACCTCGAGGTGCTCGGAGGCATAGCGGTCGGACACGCCGACGACCTCCGCGCGCGTGTCGCACAGGATCACCTCGCCGTAGTCGCGCCAGGCGGCGCCAGCGGCGTCGCGCGCGGTCGGCGGCAGCGCCTCGATGAGCCGCGGCACGAGCGTCATCACCTGGTCGGCGAGCGCGCGCGACGTGGTGAACAGCCACGCCGGGGACTCGTGCCCGTGCTCGGCCTGGCCGACGAGGTCGGAGGCGACGATGGCCGGGTCGGCGGCGTCGTCGGCGATCACCGCCACCTCGGAGGGGCCGGCGAAGACGTCGATGCCCACCTGCCCGAACAGCATCCGCTTCGCCTCGGCGACGAACTTGTTGCCGGGGCCGACGATGATGTCCGCCGGCTTGCCGGTGAAGAGCCCGTAGGCCATCGCGGCGACCGCCTGCACGCCGCCGAGCGTCATCACCACGTCCGCGCCGGCGACCTTCATCGCGTACAGGACGTAGGGATGGATGCCCTGCCCCTTGTACGGGGTCGAGCAGGCGACCACGGTGGGCACGCCGGCGGCCTTCGCGGTCGCGACGCTCATGTAGGCCGAGGCGATGTGCGCGTAGCGGCCGGTCGGCACGTAGCAGCCGGCGACGTTCACCGGCAGGAGGCGCTGGCCGGCGGTCACGCCGGGGTGCAGCTCGACCGCGAACTCGCGGATCGACTGCGCCTGCGCGAGGGCGAACCTGCGCACCTGCTCGGTCGCGAACTCGATGTCGCGGCGCACGCTCGCGGGCACCTCGCGCGCACGGCGCTCGATCTCCGCGCGCGGCACCACGATCTCGCCGGTCCACTTGTCGAGCCGCTCGGCGTAGGCGCGCACCGCGGCCTCGCCCTGCGCCCGGATCTCCGCGAGCATCTCCGCAACCACGGCCTGCGCGGTGCCGGTCTCCGACTCGGGCGTCTTTGCGGCCTTCTTCAGGTACGTGGTTGCCATGGGGATCCCTCGAGTGCGGTGCGCGGCGCTAGCGGCCGAGGCTGAAGAGCGAGATCGACGGCACGAAGCCGATGACGGCCGACACCGCGACCAGCGCGATCACGAACGGCACCGCCTGGCGCGCGATGGCGGTGATCGGCGTCCGGGTGAGCCCCGCCATCACGAACAGGTTGAGGCCGAACGGCGGCGTGATGAAGCCCAGGCCCAGGGTGGTGATCATGAAGACGCAGAAGTGGATCGGGTCCATGCCGATCTTCTGCGCCAGCGGGAAGAGCAGCGGGCCGAGGACGACGATGTTCGGGGTGGTCTCCATCACCATCCCGGAGACGATCCAGATCGCCAGCATCAGCACGATGATCTCGTTCTTCTCCGCGCCGAAGGAGACCACCCACTCGACGAACCGCTGCGGCACGTCGAGGACCGTCAGCGCCTGCGCGAACAGCAGCGCGACCGCGATGATCGGCAGCACGACGCCGCACACCCGCGCCGAGGTGCCGAGCATGGCGGGGAAGTCGGCGAGCCGGATGCGCCGCTGCAGCATGCCGATGATCAGCGCGATCGCCGCGGCGACCGCGGCCGCCTCGGTGGGCGTGAACACGCCCGAGTAGATGCCGCCCAGGATGATCACCGGGATCGCGAGCGCCCACTTGGCGTCGTTGAGCGAGCGCACCCAGCCCGCGGCCGAGAAGCCCGCGGTCGAGCGCTCGTAGCCGCGCACGCGGTTCACGATCGCGTTGGTGACGATCACCGCGACCAGGACGATCACGCCGGGAACGAACGCCGCCTGGAACAGCGTCGCCGACGAGATCCCCAGCACCAACCCGATGATGATGTAGGCGATCGACGGCGGGATCAGGATGCCGGTGCACGCGCCGGAGGCGACGAGCGCGCACGCGTAGGGCTTCGGGTAGCCCTTCTCGACCAGCTTGTCCATCGTGATGCGGCCGATCGCCGCCGCGTCGGCGGCGTCCGACCCGGAGATGCAGGCGAACAGGCCGCAGCCCATCGCGGTCGAGGTCCCGAACCCC